>JANLVM010000141.1:0-8025 GCA_031364015.1 Gemmatimonadaceae bacterium | reverse complement strand
TGGCGGTGCTCACGATGGCGTTTCGCCGGAACGCGCCGTCACATAGGCCTCGACGCGATCGACCCACTCGCCACGCGCCTGCAGCAGCGCTTCCGCGAACTCCCGCACGGCGCCATATCCACCGCCGGCATTCAGCTGGAGCACGGCCGCGCGGCGCACTTCGGGAACGGCGTTCCCCACCGCGACCGGGAGTCCTACGGCGCGCAGCACCGACAAGTCCGGCAAGTCATCGCCGACGAAGGCGCATTCTGCGAGGGTGCACCCGAGATCATCGAGCACGCGGCGCAACGCCGGCAGTTTGCGCGCGTCCGGATCTTGCACCACGGCGACTGCCCCTAACTCACGACCGCGCATCGCCACGCTCTCCGACACGCGTCCGGTGATGATGACCAGCTGTATTCCCGCGTCGCGTAACAAGTGCAGGCCGAGGCCATCCTGGATATCGTAGCGCTTGACCTCGAACGACACCGCGTTGGCGGCGTGCCCCGCGTGCGTCGCGTGCGTCGCACCGAGATACACGCCGCCGTCGGTGAGGACGCCATCCACGTCGAGTCCCACCACGCGTATGCGGCGCGCCAGCCCGGGATCGATGCGTGGGGCGTTGATGGTCAGTGGCGGTAACACGTCGTCGGTCATCGCGACACTCGATCCCAGATGTCCACCGCGCGCGATATCAGATCCCTCAAGACGTCGAGTGGGAGCATGGTGGGGCCGTCGCTGGGTGCGCGATCCGGATGCGGGTGTGTCTCCAGAAAGAGTCCCTGCGCGCCGGCGGCCACTGCGGCGAGTACGAGAGGCGGAATACACTCGCGCGCCCCACCACTCGTCCCGCCGTCGCCCATGCCGGGTCGCTGCACACTGTGCGTCCCATCAAACACGGCGGGGACCTCGCAACTGGTGCGCAAACGCGCAAACGCGCGCATGTCGACAACGAGATCACCGTACCCGAAGAACGTGCCGCGCTCTGTGACCGCCAATTCGCCGCACGCACGACCCGCGAGACTGGCCCCAGCCTCGACCTTCCGAATGGCGCCACGCATCCCTTCGGGATGCATCCACTGTCCCTTCTTCACATTCACGGGCTTGCCCGTGGCCCCAGCGGCCAGCAACAAGTCCGTCTGTCGACACAGAAACGCCGGAATCTGGAGCACATCAACGACGTCAGCGGCGATGGCACATTGTTCCGCCTGGTGCACATCGGTAAGAATTGGCAGTCCCGTCGCCGCGCGCACGCGTTCAAGCGCACGTAATCCCGCGTCGAGTCCAGGGCCGCGCACGCCATCGATATTCGAGCGGTTGGCCTTGTCGAAGCTGGCTTTGTAGATGATGCCACCGGGTACGTGCTCGGCGAGCCGGGCCAGTGCTTCGCCCACTTGCAGGTTCAGGCGGTCGTCCTCGAGCTGACACGGGCCGGCGATCAGGAAGAGTTGATCGTCGGGGAATCGTGCGGTGGCGCGTGTCGGCCCCGGGGCGAAGGGTGCGTTCACGTCAACGTGCGGTGACTGCGTTCAATTCGACGGGCGAGTGTTCGTGCGAATGCGGGTGCGCCTCGCCACGAGCCGCAGGCACGATGGCCGCCGCGTCCGCCGCGAGTCCCATGCGACGCTGGCGATCTGCTGCGGCAATGAATCCCGCGAACAGCGGATGCGGACGCAATGGACGTGACTGCAATTCGGGATGGAACTGACAGCCGATAAACCACGGGTGTGTCGCGATGGGAAGACCTTTCGAGTTCGGACCAGCGCGCTCGTCCAGCTCAATCATTTCCACCAGTGAGCCGTCGGGCGACAGTCCGCTCAGCTTGAGGCCATGCTGGACAAAGGTGTCGCGATAGCGATTCGACACCTCATAGCGATGGCGATGTCGCTCGCTGACTTCCGGCTGCCCGTAAATCTCGGCGGCTTTTGAGCCCGGGCTCAGTCGGCACGGGTAGGCGCCCAGGCGCATGGTGCCTCCTTTGTCGGTGATCTCGCGTTGCGAGTCGAGCAACGAGATGACCGGGTCGGCACACTCGGGAGCGAATTCGCTGGAGTGACTATCTCCCAGTCCGAGCACGTTCCGGGAAAACTCGATGATCGCCACTTGCATGCCCAGGCATATGCCAAAGAACGGCAGCTGCGTCTCACGCGCCGCGCGAATGGCCTCGACCATGCCTTCGACGCCGCGCACACCGAATCCACCGGGGACGAGGAGTCCATGGTACACCGCGAGCAGCTCACGGGCGCGCGCCGGCGAGGTGAACGCATCGCTTGACGTCCAGGCGAGATCCACGCCCACCTCATTCGCGATCCCGCCATGAATGAGTGCTTCATGGACGCTCTTGTAGCTGTCGATGTAGTCGGTGTACTTGCCGACGACGCATATTTTCACGCGCGCGCGCGGCGTGGTGATGCGTTGGGCCATGGTACGCCAGGCCGAGAGATCCGGCGTCGGCGCCGACAGCCGCAAGCGCTCCATCACGCGCTCGGCGAATCCCTGGGCCTCGAATGACAGGGGAATTTCATAAATCGTCGGGACGTCCGCGCTTTCAATGACGGCGCCGAAGTCGACGTTGCAGAACAGGGAGATCTTGCGCTTCACGTCATCGCCCAGGGGGCGCTCGGTGCGACAGATAAGGAAATCGGGTTGGATGCCGATTTCCATCAATTCGCGAACCGAGTGTTGTGTGGGCTTGGTCTTCACCTCGCCGGCGGCCGCGATGTAGGGCACGAGCGTCAAGTGCACAAACATGGCGTTCTCTTTGCCGACTTCGCGCCGGAACTGGCGAATCGCCTCAAGAAACGGCAACGACTCGATATCACCCACCGTCCCGCCGATCTCCACGAGCACCACATCGTTTCCGGGCGCGATCCGTTTGATCGCCAGCTTGATTTCGTCGGTAATGTGCGGAATCACCTGGACGGTCGACCCCAAATACTCGCCGCGTCGCTCCTTCGTGATCACGTTCAAGTAGATGCGCCCGGTGGTGATGTTGTTCGCCTGCGACAGCGGACGGTCGAGGAAGCGCTCGTAGTGACCGAGGTCCAGGTCGGTTTCGGCGCCGTCGTCGGTGACAAAGACTTCTCCATGTTGAAACGGCGACATGGTGCCCGGATCGACGTTCAGGTAGGGATCGAGCTTCATCATGGTGACGCGGAAACCGCGCTCGACCAGCAACCGACCCAGCGATGCGGCGGCGATGCCTTTCCCCAGCGAGGAGACTACGCCGCCGGTCACGAAGATGTACTTTGGCGCGGTGGTCAGGCCGGTCGCCGTAAGAGTGTTGGACATCAGGCGTGTTCCTGGCTCAAGGTCAGATGGCTGGTGAACGGTGCCGCCGCAGTATCCTGCAACGCCCATCGCACGTTCGCACGGGTGAGATCGTCTTCGGTGTCGATACCGCCTTCAACCGACGCGACATCGACCACGCCGATGGATAATCCATGCGCCAGCGGCCGAAGCTGTTCAAGGCGTTCCAGAATTTCGAGTGGATGCGGGGGCCACGCCACCCATTGCGCCAACGCGTCGCGCGTATATGCGTACACCCCGACATGTTGCCGAACCAGCGGCGCCTGCAGCGCGACATCGGCGGCCTCCCGCAGGAAGGGAATGGGCGCGCGCGAGAAGTAGAGTGCCAACCCCGTCTCGCCTCGCACGACCTTGACGACGTCAGGCCGATCGAGCACGGCACGGTCGGCGATCACGGCAGCGGTACCTATTGCCGCATGACCGTTGGCCACCACGGCCACCGCGCCAGTGAGCGCCTCGCGTGACACAAACGGTTCGTCACCTTGTACGTTCAAGATGATGTCAAATCTGCGGAAATCCGGGCGCGCCGCCACCTCGGCGACGCGGTCGGTGCCCGACGGGTGCTGGAGCGCCGTGAGCACGACAGGAATCCCGTGTTGTGCACAGTGGTCGGCCACCTCCTGGGAATCGGTAGCGACCACGCACTGGTGTGCCACCTGCAGGCCCACGACGCGCTGGTAGACTCGGACGACCAAGGGAAGCCCTCCGAGCAGACGGAGTGGCTTGCGCGGCAACCGGGTGGCGCCAAGACGCGCCGGTATCACGGCGAGGACTGATGGACGAGTCGATGGGGACGTAATTGCAGCAAGATTCACGCCATGTAAGGTACGAAGTCTGTCGCGCGAAGGCAAACGCTGCTTCCGGCGTTGCTGTTAACGATTTCTCTTTTCCTGTGGGCATGCCGAACGTCTGGTGGTGGGTAGGATTTAACGCCCTGATTCTGGTGCTTCTGGCCATCGATCTTGGCGTGTTCAATCGCAAGGCGCACGCGGTCAGTGTGCGTGAAGGGCTTGGCTGGAGCGCCCTCTGGGTGTCGCTCGCCGTGCTGTTCGGCCTGTGGATCGGGCGTTCCATGGGACGCCAGTCGATGCTGGAGTTTTACGCTGGCTATTTGGTGGAGCAGGCATTGTCGGTGGACAATCTGTTCGTGTTCATCCTGATCTTCGGCTACTTCAAGATCGCGCCGGCGTTGCAGCATCGGGTCCTGTTCTGGGGTATTCTCGGGGCCCTGGTGATGCGCGGCGTCATGATTGGTGCGGGCGCGGCACTGATCGCGAATTTTCACTGGATCATCTACGTGTTCGGCGCGTTCCTCGTGTACACCGGATTCCGCATGGCCATTGGCGGAGAAACGGACATTGCACCCGAGGCCAACCCGGTCATCCGCTTTGTCCGTCGCATCGTGCCGATTACCGCGCGATTTCACGGTGAGCAGTTCTTCGTGCGCGAGCCGTTGTCCCCCGGCGGCGCGGTTCGACTGGTCGCCACCCCGTTGTTCCTGGTGTTGGTGCTGGTGGAAACCACCGACGTCGTGTTCGCGGTCGATTCCATTCCCGCCATCTTTGGCGTCACGCAGAATCCGTTTCTGGTCTACACGTCGAACGTGTTTGCCATCCTCGGCTTGCGGTCAATGTATTTCGTGCTCGCCGGCGTCATTACGAAGTTCCACCTGCTCAAGTACGGCCTGTCAATTGTTCTCATGTTCGTGGGCGTCAAGATGCTCCTCTCGGAGCGATTCCCGATTAGCATCGGCGTGTCACTGGGTATCGTGGGGGGCGTGTTGGCGGGGAGCGTCCTGCTGTCACTCTGGATTCCCCCACGCCCCGACGACGCGACGCGCACGCCCTGATCACACGACGGTGGCGGCCCGCGCCCGCGCGGCCATGGTCAGGAAGTTCACGAGCACGGTCTTGCCGTGTTCGGTGAGAATCGACTCCGGATGGAACTGTACGCCCCAGACGGGATGGGTGCGGTGCTGCAGCGCATGGATCTCGGTAACGTCGTCATCCGCAACCGCCGTGACTTCCAACTCCTGGGGCAGCGACGCCCGCTCGACGACGAGTGAGTGATAGCGCATCACCGACACCGGCGACGGGATGTTTTCGAACAGTCTGGTCCCGTCGTGCCGCACGCGCGACGGCTTCCCGTGCATGACCCGGGATGCCCGGATGACCCGGCCACCGTACGCTTCGCCAATGGCTTGATGGCCAAGGCATACGCCCAGGAGCGGAATCGCGTGCCCGGCGCGGCGAATCAGCTCGACCGAGATGCCCGCTTCGGCGGGCGTGCACGGCCCCGGCGACACCACGATTGCCTCCGGCGTCATCGCCAACGCGTCATCGACGGTGAGGACATCGTTGCGACGCACCGTGACCTGCGCACCGAGCTCGCCCAGATACTGCACCAGATTGTAGGTGAAGGAATCGTAGTTGTCGATGACGAGAATCATGATAGTGGAGGCGCGGGTGGGAGCGGTTACCCTCTCGGGTGAAACTGCTTGTGCACGCTTCGAAGATACTCGCGGTCCACATGCGTGTAGATCTGCGTCGTCGCAATGTCGGCGTGACCGAGCATTTCCTGCACGGCGCGCAAGTCGGCCCCGCCCTCCAGCAGGTGCGTCGCAAACGAGTGCCGCAGGGTGTGGGGAGATACCGATTTCTTGATACCGGCCAAGGTCACGTATTTTCGAACGAGCTTCCAGGCACCCATGCGACTCAGTGGTCGGCCCTGGGCGCTGAGAAACAGGATGCCTTTCCCGTTGCCGCGCTCAAGCACCGGGCGAAGTTCTCGCGCGTACACCGCCACGGCCCCGATTGCGGAACGTCCAATGGGCACGAGCCGTTCCTTGCTGCCTTTGCCGAAGACGCGCACGAGGCCGTCCTGCAGGAGGACATCCTTCACGGCCAATCCGATCCATTCCGAGACGCGCAGTCCGGCGCCGTACGCCAGTTCCAGCATCGCCCGATCCCGGAACGCCAACCGTTCATCGAGACCAGGGGCCGCCAGCAGTCGCGTAATCTCCTCGACACTCAGCACCTCGGGCAGTGTACGCCACCGTTGAGGCGCATCGAGGCGTTCGGTGGGATCTTTCACGACGATGCCCTCGGCCAGCAACACGCGATACCACGTGCGCAACGCGGAGATATTGCGTCGAATCGAGCTCCCAGCGAGTCCGAGATCCTTGAGATGATAGATGAACTCGCGTAGCGCCGACGGCGTGATGGCCGTGACACTGCCAATGCCCTGCGCGCGCATGAAGGTGGCGCACCGGATGACATCGTGTCGGTAGGCGTCGATGGTTCGGGGCGAGGCGCCGTCTTCGACGGTCAGCGCGTCCTCGAAGACGCGGAGGTGGAATGGTCCGACCAACTCGCCGTGATCGAACCGATCGGCGTCACCCCTCATCGAAGCGACCGACGGCGCCACACGACGATGGCCACGATGGCCACGGCAACACCAGCGGCGATCGCACCAGCGACTCGCTGTTGCCCGGCGACGCGCGCCAAGAGGACCTCGGCATTCGCACCGGCGCGAAAGGCGAGCCAACAGACCACGCCGTACCAGACGCCAGACGCGACGCCCATTGCCAGCGCGGAACGCGGCGCGCTCATCCCCATGGCGCCAGCGATCGGTGGAACGAGCGCGCGTATGCCGGGGAGAAAACGACTCACGACAATGGCGAGGAGTCCCCGCTGGCGAAAGCGCGACGCGAGCCGCGCGGAGGTCTCCTCGGGAAACAACCTCGGAAAGCGTGCACTGAGCCACGGCATCCCGACGCGCCGACCGAGCACGAACATCGCCATCGCACCGGAGATGTTCCCGAACATGGTTGCGCTCCACGCACCGAATGCGGAGCCGTCACCGCGCGCGGCCGCGAACGCGCCGAGCGCGACGACCGTATCGGCGGGCAGCGGCGGGAACACGTTCTCGGCGAAGGCGGCCACGGCAATCGCGCCGTACAACCACGGCGCCGGCAGCCCGGAAAGCCATTCCAGCCAGGCGTTCATGGCGCGTTGTCGATGTCTACCGTCGCACGATGGACGCGACGGCCACTACGGCCAAACCTTCTCCTCGGCCGATCGAGCCCATACCCTCGTTGGTCTTGCCTTTCACGAACACGTCATCGACAGACACTTCCAACGCGTCGGCTAACCGGGCGCGCATCGCGGCGCGTGCGGGACCAATCTTCGGCAACTGGGTGATGACGGTGACGTCAACATTGCTCACCTTCCAGCCGCCGGCGTGCAACCGCTGGACAGCCGCCGAGAGCATCACGATCGAATCCTTTCCGCGGTGTGTTGGATCGGTGTCGGGGAACATTTCGCCGATGTCCCCAAGCGCTGCCGCCCCAAGCAATGCGTCGGTGACAGCGTGGCAAATCGCGTCGCCATCGGAGTGACCGGTACAGTGCACGTCGGACGGGATGTCCACACCGCCCAACCGCATCGGCCCGCCGGCGGCGACCTGATGAGAATCGTACCCGACGCCCACGCGCACCGTGCTGGTCACGCGGCGACGGTTGCCAGGGGCTCCGACAAGATCGTGTAGTCCTGACGGCGACGCGCTGGCGTGAAGCCCGCGTCGCGAATGAGGTGCTCAAGTTCCCCGGTGGTGGTGCGATGCGTGGTATTGGCGGCGGAGACCACGTTCTCTTCGATCATCAGGGACCCCAAATCGTTGCAGCCAAAGCTGAGCGCCATCTGCCCCACCTTCATGCCCATCGTCACCCAACTCGAC
>JANLVM010000136.1:0-3871 GCA_031364015.1 Gemmatimonadaceae bacterium | reverse complement strand
GAAAATCATGTTGAACTCCCCGTGGTTCTGCCAGCGATAAATCGGGTTGTTGGAGAACATGATGACGCGGCCCATCCCTTTGTACGCGTTCGGCACATCGACGGCGAAGGGTCGCGACTTGAGGGAATCCGCGCCGACCATAAGACCGGAAATGACTGCCTTATCACCACCGACGTAGCGCGCGAGCACATTGCCCTCGTCGGCGATACCCACCTTGAACGGCGTACCGCCCACGTACTTGACCGGCAGCGTCTTCTTGTCGTAGCCATAGAACACCGGATGCTCAGGTCGGGTAATCTCGCCCTCTACCAGCGGTCGCTGCGCAGTGAGGCCTGGTACGGCCACCTTGTCTACCGTGCGCGCCCACCCGAATTCAATGGGCAACCGCGCCGCTTCTCCAACGGCGATGATCGTGCCACCGCCTTCAAGAAACGCGGCGAACGCGTCGACACCCGCTTGGCCGAATCCACCCGACATGTCGGCCGTCTCGCCGTACTCACCGAGAAACTTGTATTTGTCGGTCTTGCGATATGGCTGCGGTCGGGCGGCGGGCGCCTGCATGACCGTGGTGCGATTCAGGTTCTGCTCGGCCACGAGAATCACATCGTATTGCTCGCGCAACTTCCCTTTCGCGACACGTTCCTTGTAGATCAGATCGAACGGCACGCCGAAGTCATCAAACGTGAGCCGATACCAGCCGAGGTTTTGTGTACCACTCCACTGCGAATAGATCGCCACACGCGGGACATCGGCATCGTGCATCGGCACGTCAGGCGCAGACGTCAACGTACTGGCCTTGAGACCCAACGTCGCGACCGCAGCACGGACCGCCTCGGCCTGACTCATGTCGGCGATGACGAACGAACCCGCCGGGAATTCGACGCCCTCGACGGTGAACTTTCGCTCGGCCACTTTCATGACCACGTTCCGCAGGCGATAGCGAAACGACACCATGCTGTTCGAGCCGAGATGCGCCACGGCGATACCGGCCGTTCCGGTGCCAGTCGTGTTTCCCTTGACGACCATCTTGTCGACCGGGGTCACTTTGGCCTGAAGTATCGACGCGTCGGCCACTTCGATCACGTCGACATTCATGGCGAACCCTGTCGACCAACCACTGTCATCGTAGGTCTGTAGCCGAGCGTCGGGATACTCCTGCTTTTCGATGAGATTCTTCGCCAGTCGCCCGTAGGGCTGGTCGCGTTTGATCACGAACGATCCGACGGGATAGGTCACGGTGCCTACCTTGATTGGCTCCGTCGCCTGGCCCACTTCGATACGCTGCAACCGCATGATGTTCAGAAACTCGGCCACACGCGTCATGTCACGCTGCACGGGAATCACGAAACCAAACGGCGCCTTGGTCTTCCCTTCCTCGATAGAGTTGCGCGTCTTGATGTAGAAATTCTCAAGCACCGTGGCGGGAAACATCGACGCCAACTGCAATGCCGACAACACTCCGGTTTGCATGTAGTTGGTGTTCGAACGTCGAGTGAAGGTGGCGACATCATTGAAACCAATCGGCAGCCCACGATACCATTCGCGATCCTGCGCACCACCGCGCCCTGTTGGAACGTTGCCGCCACGTCCGCCAAACCCGCCACCGGCCGCTGCTGCTCCAGGACGACTCGCGTTGGCAATCGCCGCGCTGTCGAGGTCACGTCCCGATTGTGTTTCATACATCTTCATCAGGCCGTTGTGGTTGTACGCCACCGAGCCCAGATAGCCCGGTGACCAACCATCCATGAACGCGTGCGTGTACACGCCGGGCATGCCCCACTTGGTCATCTGCGCCATCTCCCAATTGGCGAACCACGGGAGTTCGGCGAATAAAAGCGGATCGAGATTGGGGTTCTGTGGCGCGGCGCCGCTGTACGTGTACAACAGCGGTTGCGCCTCATGCAGATCGTGCATGATGGGCGGATGCGCGGTGAAATACCAATCGATGATACCGCGCATTTGCACCAGTTTGATGTTGATGTCGCGATTGTTGTCGTGATACGCATACTTGCCCCAGTACGGCACGGCGCCGATTCCGCGTCCACCACCTCCGGGCGGACCGCCGGCCGCTCCAGCCACGACAGTACCACCGCCCGCTCCGCGACCCGCGCCACCGCGACCGCCGCCCGTCGCGCTGTCCGGTGCGGCAGGACCAGCGGCCATCGTGGGCGCGGCAGGCGTGGAATTGGGCAGCCCCGCCTCGAGTCCCTGATAGAACCAATCCACGTTGCGATCACGTCCATCGGCGTCGGCCACCGGTGTCACCGAGACGTACAGATTGTTGCGAATCTGCGTGACAATTGGTGACGTCTCCGTCGCCAGGCGATACACCAATTCCATCAGCATTTCGGACGGACCCGTCTCACCGCTGTGCAGCCCACCCATAAGGTGGTAGTGGGGACGCGCGGTTTCGATGAGATCCTTGATCTGGGACGGCGACAATCCGCGCGGATCGGCGATCTTGGCGAGCTTCTGCCGATTCTGCGGCAGCGTCTTCATGTTGGCGTCCGACGTGACCCACACGACCACGAGCTCGCGTCCCTCGTCGGAGCGGCCGATCGTTTCCACCTTCACGCGCGGCGTCGCGGCGGCGAGCGCGCGATAGTACTTGAGCTGATCGGCGTAGTAGGTCAGCTTTTTCGGAGCCCCAATGTGATAGCCGAGCACGTCCCTCGGTGTCGGAATGCCGGCGACGCTCGGGAGGTGATCGACGAGCGGACTGCCATGCTTCGGATTCACGAGCCACTCCTTGTAGCTCTTCGCGAAACTTTCGTCCTGCTTTTGCGCGGGATCCCGGGTGTCGGTGGTCAGCTGCTGAGCCGCAGCGATCGACGGCAACAGCGCGACGGTTGACAGTACGAGGCGCAGACGGAGGAAACGGGACAGGCCAGCGTGAATCACAGGAACTCCCTTCGAGCAATGAGACGAGGATGGGCAGCGGTCGCGTACGCGTATGATGACGATACGACTACGCAGCAACTGCGGCGCCCGTTCGGCAAGGCTTGATGGAAGTCCCGCGACCTACGGTTTGACGACTCCGGTCATCCGGACCACTTCGAGTTCACTACCACCTCCCGCGTGAAGTACGAGTAGCGGAAGAGTGCACTCGGTGAAGGAGTATTTTCTCATCGGGAACGTCCGAATACAGGCACCCATTCGATTCCTTCGCCCGCACCGAGGCGCATGACCCAACCGTGGACCACCTGGCGTGAGGCCAGTTGCATGCCGACTCGCTGCTTCTGCGAAGCGGTGCATAGTGGCACCGTGCGGCAACCGTCGAACGCCATCAGCAGCGGCGCGTTCGTGGTGGTGGCGCTGCTGGTGCTCCTGCGATCGCGCACTCCCACCGCCTGGCGATTCGCCAGCGCGGCGTTCGTGGTCGGTGTTGGTTCGGCGTTCTTTCATGCGTCACTGACGTTCTGGGGACAGACCGCCGACGTGCTGGGCATGTATCTGGTGGCCACGTTTCTGTTGATGGAAAGCATGTCACGACGACGCCGGTGGAGTGCCGCCACCCAGAACGTGTTGTATGCGAGCGGCAATGTCGCCCTCCTCGCGCTGCTGGTGGGGTTGCCTTCACTCCGCCGTTACGCGTTTGGTGCGCTCGTGCTGGCCATCATCTGGTCGGAGGCGACTCATCGCCGCCGCGGAATCGTGACCGCGCCGCTGCGCGCGCTGGCGACGGCCGTCGGTGTGCTGGCGTTTGGATTCGCCATATGGATACTCGACATCACACACGTGCTGTGTGCGCCGGACAGCCTGTGGCAGGGACACGCGCTGTGGCACGTGTGCGGTGCAGTCAGTGCGTGGCTGGCGTACCGCTACATGACGGCGGGTGTCCGCGAGGCGCGTGTTCCGCCTGCGCGTTGAT
>JANLVM010000123.1:0-3195 GCA_031364015.1 Gemmatimonadaceae bacterium | reverse complement strand
GGTCCCACGAACACCAGTCCCGCATCGCGAACGGCGCGCGCAAACCACGCCCGCTCGGACAAAAAGCCATAGCCCGGGTGAATGGCCTGGGCGCCCGTACGTAACGCCGCCTCGATGTGCCGATCGCCAAGCAGATAGCTCTGACTGGAGGGCGCGGGCCCGACACAGACGGCTTCATCGGCTTCACGCACGTGCGGCGCGCGGGCGTCGGCCTCTGAGTACACGGCGACCGTGCGCACGCCAAGTTCCTGGCAGGCGCGAATCACGCGCAACGCAATCTCACCGCGATTGGCGATCAACAGTTTACGAAACGGCGGTTCGAGCGGGCTCACAGCGGAAGATTCCCGTGCTTCTTCGGCGGGTTCCGGTCGCGTTTACCCTGGAGCGCTTCCAGCGCGTCGATCAGGCGTGGTCGCGTGTCGCGAGGGTCAATCACGTCGTCGATATAGCCACGCGCTGCCGCGATGTAGGGATTGGCGAACTTCTCCGTGTACTCCGCGACGCGGGCATCCATGGCCGCCTGGGGATCTGGAGCGTCCGCGATTTCCTTTTTATACAGAATCTCGACCGCGCCCTTGGGCCCCATGACGGCGATCTCGGCCGTCGGCCAGGCGATATTGAAGTCGCCACGAATATGCTTTGAACTCATCACGTCATACGCACCGCCATACGCCTTGCGAGTGATGACGGTGAGCTTGGGCACGGTCGCTTCGCAGTACGCGTACAGCAGCTTGGCCCCATGCTTGATGATGCCGCCGTGCTCCTGCGCGACGCCGGGCAGAAATCCGGGGACATCTTCAAATGTGACGAGCGGAATGTTGAAGCAATCGCAGAAGCGCACAAACCGTGCGGCCTTCATTGAGGCGTTGATATCCAACACGCCGGCCATGACGGCGGGCTGATTCGCAACAATACCAACGCTATAGCCGCCCAGGTGCGCGAAACCGACCAGGATGTTGCCGGCATAACCGGCGTGGACTTCGTAAAACTCACCGTCGTCAACGATGCGTCGTATGACATCGTGCATGTCGTACGGCTTACTGGCGTTGTCGGGAATGATGTCCAACAGCGATTCATCACGCCGGTCACGCGAATCGCGTGCGGTACCGCGAGGCGCCGGGTCCACATTGTTGGACGGCACGAATCGAAAGAGATCGCGGATCTGCTGCAGGCAGGCGAGCTCCGAGTCGCACGCAAAGTGCGCCACACCGCTGGTCGACGCGTGCGTGTCGGCACCACCCAGCTGCTCCATCGTGACGTCTTCGTGCGTGACCGTCTTCACGACGTTCGGGCCGGTGACGAACATGTAGCTCGTCCCCCGGACCATATAGATAAAGTCGGTGATCGCCGGCGAATAGACTGCACCACCAGCGCACGGACCCAAAATCGCGGAGATCTGCGGGACGACTCCCGACGCGAGCGTATTGCGAAGGAAAATGTCGGCGTACCCGCCCAACGAGACCACGCCTTCCTGAATGCGTGCGCCGCCAGAGTCGTTGAGGCCGATCACTGGGGCACCGTTCCGCATGGCGAGATCCATGATCTTGCAAATCTTGGCCGCGTGCGCTTCGGAGAGTGAGCCGCCGAACACCGTGAAGTCCTGCGAAAACACGTACACCAGGCGGCCCTCGATGCGACCGTGGCCGGTGACGACGCCATCTCCCAGCACTGGCGTCTCCCCCTCGGCGCCAGTACGGGAGGTGACGAATCGGTCGGACTCGACAAACGAACCTTCGTCGAGGAGGACATCGAGTCGTTCGCGGGCCGAGAGCTTGCCCTTCGCGTGCTGGGCCGCCAGCCGAGCGGCGCCACCGCCCAGTTCGGCGGCTTCACGCGCGGCGTTGAGGCGGACGAGCTTGTCGCGCATGGTCGACGGAGTTGATGACATATCGCGTCAAGCTAGCGGGCGCGCTGGACAGCGACCAGCTTAGGAACGGGCACGACCCAGATCCCTTGCGCTACCGCTACCGCTTCGGCCCATTATGCTGAGGGCAGAGCGCTCGATGACCGTTTCATGGCTGGTGCGGACATGACGCCGTCCGTGAGGGCGCGTTTTGGCGACCTATGCGAGCAGGACGTGCAGATTTTTATGGATGAGGCTGCTGGTCCGAAATATGCAGAGGTAATGGCCGTTGCCGGATCGCTGGACCACGAAAGCTTGGATTTCCGATACCGCTCACTACTGGGTGAGGCGCCGCCTCACCGTCACCGAACACTGCACCCCACCCCACCCCACTATGCCTGAATTCCTTCGTCTGGAAGACGACGCCCCCGCGCGCCGCCTCGCCTACATCGGCGCCACGCTGCTCATTGTGATTCCGTTTCTCCAGGCGGGTCAGCAGCTCTGGCCATTGCAACTGAGCGACATCCGGTGGCGCTTCGGCGCCGCGAACGCCCTTTCGAGCGTGCTCCTGCTGCCGTTTTTGGGTCTCTCCATCATGACGTTGATCGCCCGGAGCTCCGAGAGCAAGAACGTCTCCCGGATCGTGGGCGCGCTGGCGGCCCTGTCGGTGATCTTTCTGCTCGGTTCGCTGGTGCTGTTCGCGCTGGACGCACTGCAGCTCAAGAGCATTGTGACGTCACAGATGATGAAGCCGTTCGAAACCACTTCTCTGCGGGTGGTGCTGGTGACGTTGATCTTTACGGTGAGCTTTTCGATGCTGATGATCACGGCTTTTAAGAGTGCCCGTGGGACGACGCCGATGGCCAAGAAGGGGGCTAAGCAGGCGGAGGAAGGGAGGGGGTTGATTGTGGGGCAGTAGCACGAAAATTGGTGCGCAGATGCCAACGTGAAAGGGCGCGACGAGGTGTCGCGCCCTTTCACGTTGGGTACGGCGAAGCAGCCTCAACATTTGTGGCTGCGTCGCTACGGCAAAGTGCGAAAATCGAGCGAAGAAGTTCCTGCCGCAGATTGCAGGAGCGCTACTAACCCCAATACAGTTCAGTTTAGAAAAATGTGTTAGATTGGCGGCTCACCCCCGCCGTGAGGTCGTATGGCTCGGACCGCCGCTGGATTCCCGGCAGGCATTCGCCTGACGCATTCTAGTGTGCCCAGCATGAACATCGACTTGGAGGTGAAAGTCCTCTGGGGAGTTGGTCGCAACAACCCGAGTGAACCGCAAGGCACCGACCGTGAGGGGAGTGCTGAAAGAAGCGGGGAGCGAGACCTGCGGGGTGACGAACAGCAACCGGATG
>JANLVM010000094.1:0-4908 GCA_031364015.1 Gemmatimonadaceae bacterium | reverse complement strand
CTGGGACGTGGCGGACAGACGGCGCTTAACGCCGGCACGGCGACCAACACGCAGCCCGCGTTGGATGCCAGCAACAACGATGCGCCGGGCGCTAACGACGACGGCAGCGGTACCGTGCTCACGATGGAGCTGGCGCGCGTTTTCGCCGAGAGCGGTATCGAATTTGACGCCACCCTGGTGTTCATGTGCTGGGCCGGCGAGGAGCAGGGGTTGATCGGCTCCATGGCGCACGCCCAGCGGATTGCCGCAGATCGTGTGGTGGTGGACGCCAACTTCAACAACGATATCGTCGGCAACAGCGTGGGCGGCAACGGCCAGATCGATGGCAAGAGCGTGCGCATTTACTCGCTCGGTCCCGAGGACAATATGTCGCGCTCGCTCGCGCGCTACATCGAACGCGTCGCGGCGGTGTATGTGCCGTCGCATCGCATTCGGCTGATGGCACGGGAAGACCGGTTCGGTCGCGGCAGCGATCATTCGTCGTTCACGGCCAACGGCTTTCCGGCCGTGGTGTTCCGCGAAGCCAACGAGAATTTCGCCCGCCAACACAGCGCAGACGACAAGCTGGAAGGAGTAGACTTCCGGTATCTGGCGCAGAACGCACGCGTCAACGCCGCCAGCATGGCGTCGCTCGCGCTGGCGCCCCCCGCACCGCGAGTGACCAACGAACGCGGTGCGGTGCTGCTCACGCGCAATCCCTCGGGCTATGACGCCAACCTGCAATGGGCGGTCGCGCCCGGAGCGGTCAGCTATCGCCTTTACTGGCGCGACACCTGGAGCAACAGCTGGGAGCATTCACAGGTGGTAGGAAACGTTACGCAGTTCGTGTTGCCAGGACTCTCGATTGATGACTGGGTGTTTGGGGTGTCCGCGATCGCTGCCGACGGCAACGATCGCTGCCGACGGCAACGAAAGCCTGGTCAGCGCCTATGTGTCGCAGGTGCGGGCGATGAATCCGGTGAAGATCATCAAATAGGGCTGGTGGGGCCTTACTTCGCCGCCTTCAACTTCTCCTCGAGTAGCGTCGGGAAGTTGGTCATCACATTGAGCGTGCGGAGCCGCACCGGCGGCGCGCCCTGCAGCATGAGATAGCGTCCGTCGCGCGCGCGATCCCAACTAGCCAACGCTTGCAAGTACCGTCCCGTGAACAACAACTTCGGCGGGCCACCCGGACGCATGTCGGCAGTGGGCGCGTCGACACGGTACCAACCGTTTGCGTTGCGATAGTAGATCGTCTGGCCATCCTCGCTCCAGCGCCCTTCGTCAGCACCTGCTGGCGCCACTTGCACGCGCGAATCGACGACGCGGCCCGAGGTGCTTGCAACGAACATGCCGGCATCGGTCAGGTACACCACCCGCGCGCCATCCGGCGAGAACCGGCACCAGAATCCGCCCGCCGGATCGACGACGACCTGCGTGGCAGGGTGCGTGGTGCGCGAGAGCAGAAGCGTGTCCCTGCGGTCGATGCACCGCATCGTGCCGTCACGGGACTCATCGCCGACGCCTGTTGTCGTGTCCACCCGCACGGAGGCGCCTGAAAAGTCCACGAGCACCTGCTTGGTAGGCAGGTTTGGTCGCGACAGCATAGCCGTCAGCGCCCGACCATCGCGAATCCATTCGCGAGGCTCGAGTGAGCCCTCGAACGGCACCTCGTCGGTCACCTGTCGACGCAGGTCGGCAACCCGCAGCGTGACCCGCCCCGCCCCGTCGATCACGGAGTACGCAATGCGGTTCGCATCGGGAGAGAGCGCATAACTGCTCACCACCGCCGACACGCGCAGCGCGGTGTCGCGCAACACACCCTTCACGTCGAGCCACACGAACTGTGCCACCGACGCGTCCCCGCCGCTCGCCCACACCAGCGTGCCCTCTTTCGACAGCGCGGCGTGCGCTTGTCCCGTCCACGCCTCGCGCCGCACATTGGTGAGGATGCTCGTCATCGGGCCGACGAGACGCGCGCCGGCAACATCCAGTCGCGCCGCGAGGAGCGAGCTGTCGCGGAAAAGCAGCAGCCGTTCCGGCGACGCCACCGTCAGCCCGGAGGCCCCATCCACGTTCGGCACAACCGTGCTGCGCCCCGTGCGGGTGTCGATCACCAGGGTCTCACCGGTTTGCGTCTGGCCGATCAGTTGGGCTCCGGTTTCATCAACGGCCGTCAGACGACGCACATCGCTGCGGTCCGTCGGCACGCGCACGGGCACACCACCGGCCTCAGGGATCGCGACCACGCTGCTGGACTGCACGGCGTAGCCGCCTACGTAGATGCGCCCATCCGTGGCCCAGACGACCCCGAATGAAGGCGCGACGTTCGCCAACGTGGTCACCGTGCCGTCAGCGATGGCGATCTTCTTGAGCGACGTCCCCGACACGAACGCGATGGACTGTCCGTCCGGCGAGAAGGTCGGCAGGTAGCCACCGTCAGTGCCGATCAGCACCGTCCTGGTGCCGCGGTCGAGCCGCACCAGCGCAATGCGTTGCCCGGCCGGCGTCTCCGCGACATACGCGAGTGTGCGACCGTCGCCGGTCAGCGCCAGCGAGGTAAGCGCGGCGTCCAACCCGTTGACGCCCGCAATGAATGGCGCCGTGTCGGGGAGTGCAATCTGGTAGTAGCGCGGCGCGGCGTCCGCGCTGACTGACGTGCTCTGTCGCGCGAAGACGGCGGCGCCGATGCCAGTGCCAACAACGAGCGCTGCGGCCACGAGTCCCCATGTGCGAACGCGGTTCGCGCGCGGGGCGCCTGGTTGCCCATCGTTCATCGCTGCGTTCTGCATCGCTGCGGCCGCGCGTGTGTCGTCCATAGCCGACGTAAACAGCGCGATCGATGCCCACCGATCGGCCGCAAGTTTCTGCAGCGCGCGGTGCACGGCACGCGCTACAGCTGGTGGTACGGTCTTGCGGTGCGTCGTGACCGGCAATGGTTCGGTGGTGAGAACCTGCGCAACAATCGCTTGTGCCGTCGGCCCAGTGAATGGTGCCGCCCCCGCCAACATTTCGTACAGCACGCAACCCAGCGCGTACACGTCGGCGCGCGCGTCCACCTGTCGCTCACCCATTGCCTGCTCGGGTGACATGTACTGCGGAGTGCCCAGCGAAAGCCCGGTTTGCGTGAGGCGCGCACCACCGGCTGCGGTAACGGCAAGCGCGATGCCAAAGTCGGTCACCATCGCCGACCCATCGTGCATCAGGATGTTCTCGGGCTTGATGTCGCGATGGATCACGCCCTGGCGGTGCGCATAGTCAAGCGCCGAACCGACTTCCTTCGTGATGCGAATCGCATCATCGAGTGGCAACTGAGTGTCGCGCTGCAGTCGCTGCCGCAGCGACTCGCCGTCCACCACTGGCATCACATAAAACAGCAGGCCGTCGGCGTCACCCGAATCGAGCAGCGGCAAAATGTGCGGATGCTGCAGCTTGGCCGTGGTCTTGATCTCCGACAAAAACCGCTCGGCGCCGAGCACTGCCGCCAGTTCCGGGTGCAGCACTTTCAGCGCAACGTCGCGCTCATGCTTGAGATCGTGCGCAAGGTAGACCGTGGCCATTCCGCCCGAACCGAGCTCGCGCTCAACGCGGTATCGGTCGGCGAGCGCGGTGCCCAGACGGCGAACAACGTCGGTCATGCGCGGAACCGGGTGAGGACTGGCATGGAGAGAATATATGGATGAATCGCAGGCGAGGCGACGATATTGCGTTGTCGACCGACGCGATAACGTGCATGGATTTCTGGCTGGCGGCGGCGCACCCTCGCGTCTGGAAATAGCTCCCGGAGACTCGATTTCAGCCCGAGTCATGGCTCTTTCCCCCGACGTCGCATTAAATTGGCCTCCCTCCGCTGCGCCAATCTCCACCCGGCAGCCGCAGTCCGTTCTGGGAGTACGCCTCCGTGATTCGCTTCCTCGCTTTCGGCACACTCGACCTGCAGGTCGACGCAGGCGTCGACACGCGCGCCCTCCTCGCGCAGTCAAAGCATATCGCACTCCTGGGATGTCTTGCCATCGGTAATGGCGGTCTTCACCGGCGTGAGAAACTCGCGGCGATGTTGTGGCCGGAACTCGATGACGCGCGATCCCGGAATGCGCTGAGCAAGGCGGTGCACAACATTCGTCGCACGCTTGGCGATGATGTGCTCGTGCTTCGCGGCAACGACTCCGTCGGCATCAATACGGAGCGCGTCTGGTGCGATGCGGCCGCATTCGACCGTGCGATCGAGAAGGGCGAACGCGAGGAAGCACTCGAGTGGTACCGACGTGGTGAGGTCCTCGAGGGATTCAGCGTCGACGGCAGCGTCGCGTTCGAGCATTGGCTGGATTCGGTTCGGCTCCGCCTGCGACAGGCTGCGGTCAAGGCTGCCTCCGGGCTGGCAAGCGAGGCTGAAAAGGCGGAAGACCTGGCCGCATCGGTACGATGGTCGCGTGTGGCGAGCGAGATGTCGCCGCACGACGAGACCGTGCTGCGGCAATTGCTCGTGCGGCTGGTGCACAGTGGTGATCGCGCAGGGGCACTCGCCGCGTACAGGGAGTTCGCAGAGCGGCTCAATCGCGACCTCGACGCCGAGCCGAGCCAGGAGACGAGTGCGCTCGCGGAGTCGTTGCGCACCGTCAGAGCGAATGGAAATGGCAGCGGCAATGGAGTCGTGCACGGAGCCGGACTGAAACCGACGCACGCCGGCGTGGAGGCCGTCGTGTCCGAGGGAGTCGGCGGCGAGACCGTAGAAGTACGTTCGCTCGTCGGAACAGGCGTCTCAGCGCGGTCACAGAATCCAACGCTCGCTGGCAGCGGCACTGAGGGATCATCGAAGTGGCGCGCGCGGACCCCGATGGCAATCGCCGCCGCAGGGGCAATCGTGGCGACCGCACTGCTGGCGGTTCCGGGCTCACCGTTTCACGCGAGTTCCAACGCGGAATCGGGGTC
>JANLVM010000093.1:0-1532 GCA_031364015.1 Gemmatimonadaceae bacterium | reverse complement strand
TCAGACGCTTGCGGTAGACGCGGCGGCGTTGGTCGCCGGCGCGCAGAACTGGTCAAATGCCGACGTGAGATCGGCGGCGATTTCCTGTGCGCTACGCCCCTCAATCCGGTGCCGGCCCAGCATGAACACCACATCGCCATCCTTGAGGAGTGCAATGCTTGGCGAGCTGGGCGGATAGCCCACGAAGTAGTCGCGCGCCCGGTCGGTCGCTTCACGATCCTGACCGGCAAAGACCGTGGTGGAAACGTCGGGCTTGACCGCGTGCGTCATGGCCATGGCGATGGCCGGCCGCGCGTTGCGCGCAGCACAACCGCACACCGAGTTCACCACCACGAGCGCGGTGCCTTTCTGGTCCTTCAGAAGCGCGTCGACCGCCTCGGCGGTACGTAGCTCTTCCACACCTACGCGGGTGAGTTCCTGGCGCATCGGGATAAGCAACTGTTCGGGATACATCATGTAGTCGGCCTCAGTATTCGGGGATGTCTTCTCGGGCGGAGTCGCGAACGAGCGCGAGAATCGCGGCTTGCGGCACCACCAGATACTGCTCGTTTTCAAACGTGATCTCTACAGCAGCCTTGCGGAAAAAGAGCGCGAAGTCGCCCACGCGGGCTTGCATCGGGACATAGCGGGCTTCGCGATTCGAGCCGCCAATGCGCCACGGTTCCTCACCTTGATCCGTCAGATCCGGCATTGCCAGACCCGGTCCAGTGGACACGATATCGCCGCCTTGCACGGCCTGACTGTCGATTGCCGAGGGCGGAAGGTAGAGCCCGACCTTCGTACGCTGCTCGCCATCCTCAACTTTCACGAGGACGCGATCGCCGACGACGAGGAGGCGTTTGCGCGGGGGATTCATCATCTGAAATCTAAGTACTTCGGTCTCGAAACGCCGGTCGTTAGTCGGATTTCGGGCCCACCGCTCGGATCAAGTGAAACGTGGTTTGCCTCCGATACCCCCACCGCACCTTCCCCGCCGCGTCAATGATCACGTCCTCTTCCTGCGCCGACCGCACCTGCTGGTTGCCCCATTCCGGTACCGGCGTGGTGGCTTGCAGCTCAATCGAGTACCACATCCCTGGAATCACCACGTGATCACCCCGACCTGGCACACCGTCCTGATAGTCCCAAAGACCGATCAGTGCGCCGGCGCCGTGACCGTGCAGACCGATCGGATGTGAATACAGCGTCCCGTCTATGCCGTCCTTCTTCATGCGCGCGAGCGACGACGCCAATACCTGATTGCCGGTGCGGCCAGGCTTCAACTCGTCAACCGTGATGTCCTGCAGCTTGTTGGACATCAGCAACGCCTTCTTCAGTCCCGCCGGGGCATCCGTTTCGCCATCGCGCAAGACATACGCCATGTGCTGCGTGTCGGTGTTCAGACCCATCGCGGTGACGCCGAAATCGCAATGCAACACGTCGCCCTTGAGAATGACCGGATTCACACCGACCAACTCGGCACTGCCGAACTGCCGCTGCACTTCCACACTGGGTTGGAACCAGGTGCTCAGCCCGAGATCGTTCAGACGTTG
>JANLVM010000014.1:0-8441 GCA_031364015.1 Gemmatimonadaceae bacterium | reverse complement strand
TACACACCCGGCAGGTTGGCGCACTCGGCACGCACACGTTCACGCAGCGCCCGGCGCTGAGCGGGCGTGGTGTTCGGCGGTCGAACGCGCGAGCGAGTGTGTGAAGCCATGCGAGTCAGTCGGTCTGATCCATGTCGACCTGTCCGCTGAGCTTTCGCGACATGTGCGACCAACTCATTCCAACCGCCAGCAGCAGGGATGTACAGATGAGCACCACGTAAGTGATGCCGCGCGCGGAACTAGCGCTCACGAGACCGAAGTCCAGCAGCATCCAGACCAGCCCGCCGCAGACGGCCAGTACCAGTGCCGAACCGGCGATGCCGATGGAACGCCGTGTGGCCGTCAGGAACACCACCCAACAGGCGGCCAGCGCGATGCCCGTGAGAAACTTGACCGACGCCGGACCTGCGGACGGGGTTCCGTCGATGAGCGGGGCGACGGCCCAGTGATAGAACGACTTGCCTTCGGGATTGTAGGTGGCGAAGACAAGGATGAGCGCCGCGAGGGCGCGTAGTGCGATGCCGCCGATGCTGGGTCCGCTGGCCATGGGATGGAGACGCGCGTGGGGAGACGGAAGTGAAGGCAGTCAGGCCGCTTGAGCTGGTCGACGTGATATCAACCTGCGAATGATTGCCGCAATACACCAGAGTATGGCACTGGCGACGAGCAGGAACTTGAGGACAGCGAAGATGGCGGCCGCGAGAGCACCGGTCTCCGTTGCGCCGTGGTCGAGCATACGCCACAGCAACACGTTCTCAGCGGCGTCGAGTGGAATGCAGAGCAGGACAGCGTGGCGCACGATGGCACCAAGGCGATCAAGGCGACCGACTGGCGGCGTGTGCCGGAGCAATGCGATGCCGCTGGCGAACATTAGCGGGTAGGCGAGCAGGAATGCGAAGTCGATGCCAAGGCGGACCTTGGCGGTCTCGATCGCATCGCCCTGTCGCCAGGCATCGATCACGGCGGTGGCGCGCGTCGCGGTCCAGGCCAGTTCGTAGTCGACGATACCGCGAGGCGTGTCGGGCGTGCGCAGCGGCTCGTCGAAGCCGCGGAGTTGCAGCATCAGGATCAGCGACAAACTGGCGAAGAACGCCCACGAGAGGAGACGCATATCAGGACAATAGCCGCCACAGCGCCGGATAGTCCACCTTGGAATTGTGCCGCTTGTCCATCGGGATCTTCTTCACGATCAACACGTCGTCGAGCGAGGCCCACGATAACTGCGCTTGCGCTGTCGACGCGGAGGGCTCCCGTAGGTCGTCGCGTTCCAGCACGAGCACTCGACGGCCGTCGCGTGCGAACGCGGCTACGCGCCGCACACCGAGCGTCATGCGCGCGGCACACTCCACCGTAAACGGATAGAATGTGCCGCGCGCATCCGAACTGGTCGCGTTGATGCGACCGAGAAGCCAAAGGCGGCCTGTGTCGTCGAGGCGACCAACGTCGCCGGTGCGGTGCCAGACGGTGTCTTGGACGCGAATCTTGTTTTCGGCGTCGCCGACACCACCAAGATTGCCGGTCACTACGTGAGGGCCTGATACCACGATCTCGCCCGCTTCGCCATCGTGCACCAAGAGTGTGTCGAACTCCATATCGCTGTCGACGACTATCGGCGCGACGGTCATGCGGAGCAGTCGCAATTGTACGTCATTCACGGGATGTCCCGTGAGCAGACCTCCGCCACGTGTCATCGCGTGAAGATCTGCCTCGGAGACTTCGTGGTTTGCGATGTGCGCGATGGGTTCGGCTTCGGTGGAACCGTACACGGAGATGACGGTTGCCGATGGCGCAACCCGCCGGAGTCGCTGAACAAGATCCGGGAACACGGGTCCACCACCTGTCACAATGGTGTGAACCTTCGCGAGTGCCGCTGACGCCGCCGAACAGTCGGCCAAGCGTTCCATGAATGCGGGCGACCCCACCAGGCGCGTCACCTGCAAGGTACGAATCTGTTCGAGTACCCGACGTGCATCGATGGCATCGGCCCGACTAAGGTCCGCGTCTGGCAGGACTGTCTCCACGCCGTTGGCGAGGTTGAGCAGCACCACAATCGGCAGGGCAACCAACTCCCGCTCGCCACGCTTTGCGGCAAAGGCGGCAGAGAGCGCCGTGAGCTGCGCACGCAGGATGGCGTGTGAGCGTTTCGCGCCCTTGGGCGAGCCGGTGCTACCGCTCGTGAAGGTCAGCAGGGCGAGATCGTCCGCGTGTACGGTGGCCACCGCTTCGTCGGGTACGATCGACACATTGCGCAGGGACGTCGCCACTGGGAGTGCACTCCCAATGACATACTTGCGCGGAATGGCCCGCAGTCCGGGAGACACGGCGCGCAGCAGGTGCGCTTTCGGCGAGGCGATGAAGGCGTGCGGCCGGCACCGGGCGCATGCCGCGTCGAGCACCGCGCGGCCGGCACTTGGCTCGACAAAGGTCGCCACGGCACCGATGCGCCAGACGGCAACAAGTGCGGCATAGAGATCAGCCGACGGCGGTGCAAAGAAGAGGGCGTGCGCGCCGGCTCGCAGTCCGTCCGAGCGCAAGCGCGCACTCATTCGGCGCGCCGCGACATCGAGCTCGGCGAACGTCGTACGGCGCGCGTGATCGGTGCCGTCGACGAGTGCCACCTCCTTCGCGCGATCAGCAAGGGGGCCGGCTAACAGATTGGCAACGTTCACGTCGACTGCGTGCATGCGGACGGCTCGCGTCTCATGTCGGGGCCGACACGAGCGGTCGGGCGAAGAGGGCATACCGGCGCATGGTCACGGCCGTTCCCGCACTGATGCGCAGCGACTGATTGGACTCGTGCATGAGCGCATGAATCACTCGCGTAAACCCGAGTCGGCGCGCTGCGACATGCGTTGCGTCGATCATCAGCGCGCCAAGGCCGTTGAACCGCGAACGATCGGGCAACACTGCGACCGTTTTGAGAATGACAGTGCGTTGTTGAGGGAGCCGCTGTCGTTCGAGCAGATCGGGGATGCTGAAACTGAAACCAACGGGCGTGTCAGCCTGCTCGGCGATAATGACGAGTTCAGGCACGACCACTGCGGCGCTGGTCCGATACTGTGTGGCAAACTGATCGAATGAGATTGGGGTGTAAAGGTAATTGTCAGTGAACGCATGCTCCGCGACGCAGTAGATGCGCTGCAGTTCCGCTTCGAAATCGTCCATGCGTAGCGTGCGCAGCGTGACCTCGCGCTCCACGAAACGCGAATGCAGTTCTGGCAAGCGCGCATCACGAACCGTGAGATCGGCATTGAGCGCGGAGAAGTAATACGCCAGCGGAGCAAACCCGGCGGTCGCAAAGTGCGCGGGCCAGGATTCTGGATTGGTAGGCTCCATCAAGAATGGTGCTTCCGTTCCGCGCTCGATCACTAATCGGTATTTCTGCCACGTGTTGCCATCCATGGGTCCCACTGCCAAGTGGCAACCGCGCTCCGCCAGCAGACGGCACGCTTCGGCGAGCAGCGCGGAGGCTGCGCTCTCGTCCGACGCCTCGTACTGTCCGATGGCCCCAACCCGATGCCCGTCGAGCTGCGGCGTTTCCCGCCACCAGAGCGCGCAGCGCGCGCCATCCTGCTGACCATCGCGAGCGATCAGTAAGAGATCGGGTGCGTGCTGCGCGGCCCGATCAGCTGGAACGACCGGCTCGACCAACCACGTCATGACCGTTTACTCATGTGCGCGCCAGCAGCATGTGCCAGATCGCGAGTCCAATCGCGGAAACGGCGACACTGATGGCCAACTGTGTGAACCACGGGTACTCGTCACTTGCCCGATGGCGCACGTGCGGTACCAACACGACCTGCAGGCCGGCCCCGATCACGAGCGGGACCAGGGCCAGCAGCGCGGCGAGTGTGGCCACGCGATGCTCGCCGGAAACGGACAGGAACGGCAGGAAGAAGATCGGCCACGACACCCCCGCGGACGCAAAGATCACCTCTGCCGTGCCCGCCTTGTGTCGGTAGTCGCGGTACCAGTTGATGCCGCGCGAACACAGACTCGCGGCGAATGTCAGTGTGTACGGATAGTAAAAGTCGCGGCGATCGAGCACATTCGCGAGGAGCAACCACATCAAGCCGCCGGCCGTGACTCCAAAGATTGCCAGCATCCGGTGTGGATGTTCGCGCAACTGGTCGCTGCGCGGAAACACAATGTTATAGAGCACAAAGAGGACGAGCGGTGGCATGAGCCAGGTCCACCCACCGGCTGTCCACGCCACGTAGCCGACCAGTACACCGGCCAGCATGGCGTTCTCGCCAAGCGCCTGAGAGCGACGCGTGACGAGGACGAAGGCGAGCAGGACGAGGGTGACGGCGAGGCGTGTTCCGAGCGCCGCTGCGTCGAGGGTCATGAACACCCGGAGTAGCAGGAATCCACCAAGCGGAATGAAGAGGTTGTCGAGACCCTGCCAGGATATGGCTTCGAGTAACATGAGCAGCACGCCCATGGTCAATCCGATCAGCAACGACTCGGCGCGACCGATCTCGGTGAGCAGCAGCAGGGGAACGTGTGAGGCGAGGAACGCCACCACGAAGAACGCGATCGATCCCTCGATGCTCTTTCGCGCATCCTCATCGCCAAAGTGTCGACGCCCGTAGTTGACGCCAATCAGCGCGGCGACCGCGTCAGCGACGGTGAGCGTCAGGATCGGGATGAAATAGAGAATCGGGTTGCCATCGGCGAGCACGAACAAGACCGTCGACGCGATGGGGAAGTAGAGCTCACCACCGGATGAACGTTGCACACCGTGGACAACCGCGCCGAGTTGTTGATGAACGAGCGGAACCCAGCGGACTACTGCCAGCGTGCCCACCGCCAATGCGCCCAGCAACAGGACTGGCCAGCGCTGCGCAAACAGAAACGGATAGGAAAGCGAGGCGAGTCCAAGGCCGATGTGCGCCAGCTTGCGCATCGTTTCCGGCTGCCAGCTGAATCGCGCCCTGACATATCGCAGGGTGACGAGCATGCCAAGGAGGAGCCCGACGATGAGCGTGATGCCGATCCATGGCGGCCAGCCGAGCGTGGTCATGCGATCACTTCTTCCACCACGAAGTCGCGGTAGAAGAACGCCTTGTCCGCGAGAAACAGGCGGCGTGACAACTCTGGCAGTGCGCGCAGTCGGTGCGGCAGTAGCAACGCGCCGTGTCGTGGCGCCATCATGTTCCAGTAAGCGAAACGGGCGCCGGGTTTGGCGCGATCGACCAGACGCGTAAGTAGCGCCGCACTATTCTCCGGTGACATGTACTCGAAGATGTCACTCAAGTTGGCCCGGTCAATGCGATCCACAATGCCGCGCTCGACCAACGCCTCGAGGGGCAGGCGATGCCACTCCAGCCGGTCGAGATTCGCGCAGATGGTGTCGATGTGCTCAGCGCGCAGCGCATGGGGAAGCGTTGCACCATGCGTGCCGGTCAGAATCCATTCGACGTATGGGTTGGCCGACGGATCGAGCACCGCCAGCGCATATCGCACACGCGCCAACAGATGATCGGCGACACTGCCTTCGACGTACCGAAAGAATGACGGATCGCGACCCAACCAGCCAAGGAGGGTCTGGGAGAAAAACACGCGGAAAAGCGCGCGCCAGGCAGCGGTGTCCCATACGCGATCGTAGAACTCGGCGCGCGCTTCGGGCGAGCGCGGCACCAACAACTCCAGCACGGTACGCCGCCGATGCACAACCGGGAGCACCCACTGGGCGAAAATGCGAAAGTACCGCTCGAACTTTCCCGCAGCGCCAATGCCAGCGGCGACAAGGTCAGCGCGCGCATCCCAGAAACGGCGCGCGTCGGGTGAGAGCGCAGCGCGACAACGCGCATAGAGCTGCGCGCGTCGGGTGCTTGGGCGCGATCCGATCAACTCCAGCAGCTCCGCATGTGTCAGCGACCGATAGGCCGCGACGCGCAACTCAAGCGCGGCGAGCTGTGCCGGATTGAGATCGACCGCAACGACGCGTGAGGGATGCCTGGTGAGCATCGACAGCGAGTTGTCGCCGGCAGAGGCGATGGAGAGGCAGACATCACCGGGCTGAATGTCGAGTGCTTCGAGGAGGATGTCGGCGTCTTCCCAGCATTGTGCGTAGCGAATGTGCGACGCGAAGTCGGCATGTTCGGCGGCCTCGCTCTCGCTCGTCCCCAGCGGGTGAATGTCGGTGCTCCCACTCACGCGTCTGTCCGCATCTCGAGACGCCTGATCACGCCGGTGCGTCCGTCAAACTCGACGAGGTCGCCCGTGTTCAGCCAGCCGGTGAGTCCTGGAACGGAGACGACCGTCGGCAGTGCCAGTTCACGTGCAACGATCGCGGAGTGGGACAACAGACTGCCGCGTTCGACCAGAAGACCGCTGGCTGCCGGAAAGAGCATCACCCAACCCGGGTCGGTCCGTTCGGCGACCAGAATCTCTCCTGGCTCGAGCACGGCACTGCGTGGATCACGCACCACGCGTACGAGGCCACGCACAACGCCGGGGTAACAACCGGTTCCGCGCCGCTCCACTTCCTGGTTTGCGATGTCTGATGGGCTGTCGGAGTGCGTTTCGCCGGCTGTGGCGGTCGACGCGGTGAGCGCGCCGACATGGACAACACCACGCGTTATGAAGCGCTCGGGCGGCGCCGGCAGTGTGGCGAAGCGTTCAAACTCCGTCTTGCGCGCGCTTGCGACGGCGCGAAGATCACTGCTCGCCGCCGCCGCCGCGGGCCATCCGAGTGCTTCGTCAACGGTAAGGAAGAAGATGTCGCGCGCAGCATCGAGCACGTTGAGGGCCGCGTAGCGCCGCCCGAGCTCGACAAAAATCCGTCGTACGCGACCGAACACGCGCGTGCGCTCGAAACGAAGGTTCTCGCGATCGCGAATGCGTTCGCGCGCATGACGCAGCACCCAGCGAAACACGACGCGACGCACCGGATGCCAACCGATGGCCGCGAAGGCGCGACGTTCCGCATCTCCGCGGATGTCGAGGGGAGCCTCCACAGGTTTGTCGCTCACCGCGCGCGCTCGCGCCAAGCGGCCGACCGAACGGGCCAGCAGCAGCGGATCGTCGTCGAGCGTCATCGTTTCGAGTTTGAGCTCTTCAAGGCAGCGGTCGCCAAAGCGCGCGAGATAGTCGGCGAAGGCTGCGTGGAGCGCCGAATGTTGCGCCACCGCAGCGCGAATGGCGTGCATATCCTCGTTACACAGCACAGCTGTGATGACGGGGTCGCGCTGTATCAGCGTCGCCATCTGCACGATGCGTCGCGCGGGCTCCGCACTCAACACCGATCCATCTCCGCTCACCAGATCATTCTGGAGCGTTTCGTGCACGTCACCGGCCCATGACGCCGACAGCTTGCGGAGCACGCCATAGAAGATCATGGCGAGAAAATCATTGGAGAGCGGCGCGTCCCACCGCGTGAGCAGTGCGCGCTCGAGCTCACGATAGTGCGCCACCAGCTCATCGGGTCGACGCGAGCTCAGGTCGCCGCCGGAGTTCAATGAGGCGTTGAGCCGAGCCTGAAATGCGGTGATCGAAGCGTTCATGCGACGATGCGTCGCGATGAGCGCGAGCGCGGTGCGTGACAGCGCGAGCCCATCGGCGACGCGGGCGCGAAGGTCTGGGGCAGGCTCAGCAATGCGCGCGGCGATCTCGGCAGGCAGCCCTTCCTTGACGCCCATCATTTGTTCCATGAAGGCGCGATTCACCTGATAGCCTGGAAGCAACGCGAGGACGCGGTACCAGCTCACGAGATTGTAGTACACGCGTCCGTGAATCAATCCCAGCATGCTGCGCAACGCGCCTTCATTCGCTTCGATGCGGTTGTCCGGGACGCGCAACATGCGACAGAACTCACGGTACACGTTCTCGTACACGTATCGCGCAAACGAGAACGTCAGTGGCGTCGTGATGCCACCGTAGCTCTCGACGATGTTGCTGTTGTCCCAGAGGATCGGCTCGCCATCGGGATCCGGGAGGGTCGCAAGAGTCGTGATGGGCCGTGACTGGAGCAGATAGAGCACACCGTCGGCAATTGCCCATTCGATATCCTGCGGTCGTCCGAAGTGGTGCTCGGTGGTGCGGGCCAGCGTCGCGACGGCGACGATCTGTGCATCGGTGAGTGCGGGCTTGGACACGAGGGGTTGCGGAACGGACCCCTCGACCACGCCACCGGCGCCGCGACGATGCGCCAGCCGTTTCTCGGCGATCTGGCGCCATGAAACGGTGTCATCGCGTTCGAATTGATAGCTGTCAGCGTCGGCGTCACCGGACACCAACGCCGTACCGACCCCGTATGTCGCGGCGATCACGCACACGCCACGGCGACCCGACACGGGATCGGCACTGAACGCCACTCCCGACACATCGGTATTCACCATGCGCTGAATAAGAGCGGCCGGCCGCGGAGCGCGTCCGGTCAATCCGTGCTCGCGACGATATGCGTTTACCCGTTCACTGGCCGCGCCCTGCCAGAG
>JANLVM010000072.1:0-18836 GCA_031364015.1 Gemmatimonadaceae bacterium | reverse complement strand
CGGGCGATACACGCGAAAGTATGGCGGGTCATCTCGGGCCTCGTGGGGGGCGATCATCGGAGGAATCATTGGCGCGGTGGTGGGAGTGCCAATTCCGGTGGTGGGGTCGCTCGCCGGTGCCTTTGTGGGCGCGTTCGTTGGCGCCTTTGTCGGCGAGCTGACCGTGCACCGGTCGGAGCGCGGCGATCCAACGCGAGTCGCGACCGGCGCGCTGGTCGGGCGAACGGTAGCGGCGGCGGTGAAAAGTGGACTCGGGATGGTGGTGGCGGTGCTGGTGATGGGGGCCGCAATCGTGAATTAGGTACTTCAACTGCGGTGGGGGGTACTGCCACTGCGGTTTGGGGTACTGCCACTGCAGTTGGGGTACTTCAACTGCAGTTGAAGTGCTAGCTTTCCTGCTTCGCCCCGCGGACCGTCTGCGGGGCGTTTTTTGTGCGCTGCCCAGTGACCTGGCCGCACCGACTCGGGATTTTCGCATGTTCGATACGACGACGCGCACGATGGTAGTGGTGGGAGCGCAGTGGGGTGACGAAGGCAAGGGCAAGCTGGTGGACGTATTAGCCGAACGGGCCGATTGGGTGGTGCGCTATCAGGGCGGCGCCAACGCCGGACACACCGTGCATATCGGCGAACGCTCCTTTGTGCTTCATCAAATCCCCAGCGGGATCATGCATCGCGGCGTGCGCTGCGCGATTGGCAACGGCGTGGTGCTGGATCCGGAGACGCTGTTCGTCGAGGTCGACGAACTGGTCGCTGACGGCATCGACGTGGAAGGACGTCTGTATGTGAGCGAGCGAGCGCATCTGGTGATGCCGTATCACAAGATGCTCGACAAAGCGAGCGCCGCGAGCAAGGCGATCGGGACGACGGGGCGCGGTATCGGCATGGCGTACGAAGACAAAGTGGCGCGTCGTGGGGTGCGTGTGCTTGACCTGCGTTACCCGGCGCGTCTGCGCGATCTGGTGACGGCTGGCGTCGAGCGATCGAATGCCCAACTTGAACGCGGTGGTGCGTCGACCAGAGTCTCCGTGGAGGAGACCATGACGGCCTTGGCCCTGATCACGCCGCGTCTTCTGGCGATTGCCGAAGATGTGGGACTGTGCATACATCGCGCGATCAAGAGTGGCGCGGCGGTGCTGCTGGAAGGGGCGCAGGGCTCGATGCTCGACATCGATCACGGGACCTATCCCTTCGTCACCTCGAGCAACACCACGGTTGGGGGTGCGGCGACCGGTGTCGGCATTTCACCGATGTCGATTCAGTCGGCGCTGGGCGTGGTGAAGGCCTATACCACACGCGTCGGCAACGGTCCGCTCCCCACGGAATTCGAAGAGCCGTTGCAGAGCGAGGTGCGCACACTGGGCAACGAGTTCGGTGCCACCACGGGTCGTCCGCGCCGCTGCGGCTGGTTTGACGGGGTGGTGGTGCGCTATGCGGCGCGCGTGAACGGACTGACCGGACTCGCGGTCACGAAACTGGACGTGCTGGACACGCTGCCGACGGTGGCTATCTGCACCGGGTATCGCGTCGATGGCGAATTGCACACGGAGTTTCCGGCCGACTTGCAGATGCTCGACGACGCGCAGCCCGTGTATGAATGGTACGACGGCTGGCGTCAGCCTACGCAGGATGTCCGTCGGCTTGAAGACCTTCCGCACGCGGCCCGCGTGTATCTCGATCGCGTCGAGGCGTTGTGCGAGACATCGATCGCGTACGTGAGTGTAGGGACGCGTCGCGATCAGATCATCGGGGTCAGGCAGGCAATCGGGAGTAGCAGCCGGGAGTAGGACGTCGGGGACTACAGGCGGGAGTAAACAGGCGTGAGAGTAGTGGAAACTGGAGATGCGCGTGCGGTGGATACCGTCGACTGCGTGATCGTCGGCGCGGGTCCGTGCGGACTGGCGGCCGCCATTGCGGCGCAACGCGCGGGATTCTCGTCGGTGGTGTTCGATCGCGGACCACTGGTGAGTGGCATCGCCGGGTATCCCACGCACATGACGTTTTTTTCAACCGCTGAACGCATCGCCATTGGCGGCGTCCCCTTCATCGTGGCGACCGAGAAACCCACGCGACGCGATGCCCTGGCATACTATCGCGAGGTGGCGACGAATTTCCGACTCGACGTGCGACCGTTCGAGGTGGTCGAGGCGATGGTGTCGCTCGCGGGCGCGGACGATGGCGCGGACGCGGAAGCACGTCACGATCGCGTGCGCTGGCAGGTGGAGACCCGACATCGGACGGGTGCGCAGCACACCACGCGCTCACGCGCGGTCGTGGTGGCGACGGGATACTTTGGTCGGCCCAACCGGCTGGGCGTACCGGGCGAATCACTCCCGCACGTGCGCCATGGCTACGTGGACGGACATGACGCGTGGAACGAGACCGTCGTGATCGTCGGGGGCGGCAATTCCGCCGTCGACGCCGCCCTGGAAATGCACCGCTCGGGCGGTCGGGTGACCATGGTGCACTTTGGCGAGTCCCTCGACCCCAACATCAAGCCGTGGGTTCGGCCAGAGATCGATGCGCGTCTCAGCGACGCGAGCATCCACGCCGTCTTTGGCGCGCGGGTTGTGGCGATCGAGCCTGATACGGTGATTGTGCAATCGGCCGATGGTGAACAGCGCCTGTCGGCGACGCAGGTGTACACCATGACGGGGTACCTTCCCGAAACCGGATTGCTGGCGCAGGTGGGTGTGCCCATCGATGCGGCGACCGGTATCCCGGCCCATGATCCGCTGACAATGGCGACCCCGTTGCCGGGCCTCTACCTTGCGGGAGTGATCGCCTCAGGGTTGCAGGCGAATCGCATCTTCATTGAGAATGGTCGCGATCATGGTGATCTGATCGTGGCTCACCTGGGCGCGATCTGACAGCGGGGTCGTCCGATCCGCGCCCTTTCCGACCTTTCGCGAGTCTTCCACGATGGCTGCTCAACCTGATGTGATGGAAAAGCTGGTCTCGCTGTGCAAACGGCGCGGCTTCATTTTCCAGTCGTCCGAGATTTACGGGGGCACCGGATCGGTGTGGGACTACGGTCCGCTGGGCGTCGAACTCAAGCGCAACATCAAGGATCGCTGGTGGAACGCGATGGTGCGCGCGCGCGACGACATCGAGGGACTCGACGCGGCCATCCTGATGCATCCTCGCACCTGGGAAGCGAGCGGACACGTGGCCGGGTTTGTCGACCCGCTAGTCGACTGCAAAACGTGCAAAGGGCGCTTCCGCGCTGACAAACTTGAGGACGCACGGTGCCTGCAGAAACCCAGCAAGCAGCCGGGGCAGCACGACGCCTGTCAACTCACCGAGGCGCGGAACTTCAACCTGATGTTCAAGACGTTCATGGGCGCGCTTGAAGAGAGCGCGTCGGTGGTGTATCTGCGACCGGAAACGGCGCAGGGTATTTTCGTGAACTTTCTCAACGTGCAGCAATCGATGCGTCAGAAAGTGCCCTTTGGCATCGCGCAAATCGGCAAGGCATTTCGCAACGAGATTACTCCCGGCAACTTCATTTTTCGCACGCGTGAGTTCGAGCAAATGGAGATGCAGTTCTTTGTCGAGCCGGGAACGGACATGGCGTGGTTTGAACAGTGGAAGCAATGGCGCATGGACTGGCACGTCTCGCTTGGGCTGTCGCCCGGGCGTTTGCGCTTTCACCAGCACACGGCAGGCGAGCTGGCGCACTACGCGCGCGCGGCGTTCGATGTCACATTCGATTTCGGTGGCACACTCGGCTTCCAGGAAATCGAAGGCGTGCACAACCGCGGCGACTTCGATCTCACACAGCATCAGCAGTTCTCCAACAAAAAGCTGGAATACTTCGATCAGGTCAACAACAAGCGATATGTACCGTACGTCATCGAAACGTCGGTGGGTGCCGACCGGGTGACGCTGGCGGCGCTCGTGAACGCCTATCGCGAAGAAGCGGTGGCGGGCGAAGACGAAGGACGCGTAGTGTTGGGACTGCATCGGTCGCTTGCGCCCATCAAGGCGGCCATCTTCCCACTGACCAAAAAGGATGGACAGCCTGCACTCGCCCACCGCATTGTCGACGATCTGCGCGCATTATTTCCCGTCGACTACGACGAGTCGGGTTCCATCGGCAAGCGGTATCGTCGTCAGGACGAGGTAGGAACACCGTTCTGTGTCACGATCGATCCGCAGAGCACGACCGATGACACGGTCACGGTGCGTGACCGCGATTCGCTCGCACAAGAACGGGTCAGCGCGGGGCAGCTCAAGGCCTACCTGGCCGCCCGACTCGCAGATGTCACGTGATAGCCGGTGACTCACGTTCCACCTCCTCCCGTTGACATGCACCAGCAATCCGCGCGTCAGTTACAGGAACGCGTGACGTCGCTTGGTATCGATGCAGTACTCGACCACGCGACGCAGTTTTTCGCCCGCACCAGCGGCATGTATTCAGCCTTTCTGGAGAAGCGTGGACCGGCCCATGTCGTGCTGCGAGGACAGGGTGGAGAGGAGATCGCCATTGCCGCGCGCCTGGTGCCCGGGGGTACGGCGGTGAGCGGGTCGAGTTACCTCTTTGATCAGCAAGTCGCGCGCTTTCTGGACAGTCTGCCACGTCCGGCCGCGACCACCAACGGAGCGACGGCATGAGCCGCTTCGTGACCACGCTTCGCGCGCGTCCGACCACCTTGCGACTGGCCGGTGAGCAGACGGCGCTCGCGTGGACGGTGCGGGTGCAGTGTGCCGAAGCGTGGGACGCGGTGCGCGTGGAGATTTCTCCCGACGCACGCGTGCGGGATGTCAAGCGGGCCGCGATGACGGTGCTCACGCCGGACATCGATGATCTCAATGCCTACGTGGTCAAGTTGCGAGGACTTGAAATCTTCAACGAAGACGAGTCCATGCGCGCCGCCGGTGCGGTTGATGGTTCCACGTTGTTGGTCACGTCGCGTCGCCGTCGGCCGGTGCGATGAGCGCCCCACCACCGGGTATTGAGACGGACGAGGCACAAGCGCTGATCGCGTCGGCGCAGCGCCTGCGCGCGGAGATTGGCAAGCGTATCGTCGGGCAAGCGGCGGTCGTTGAGGAAATTCTGATGTCGCTGGCCGCCGGCGGTCACGCGCTGCTGGTGGGTGTGCCCGGACTGGCGAAGACCCTGATGATCAAGTCGCTCGCCGATGCGATGCGCCTGGAGTTTCGGCGCATCCAGTTCACGCCCGATCTCGTGCCCACCGACATCACCGGAACAGAAATTCTCGAGGAGTCGGCCAGCGGAGCGCGTGCGTTCCGCTTCGTGCAGGGGCCGGTGTTCGCCAATATCGTCCTGGCGGACGAAATCAATCGCGCCCCGCCGCGCACGCAGGCCGCGTTGCTTGAGGCGATGCAGGAACACAGTGTGACCGCCGCGGGGCACACCATGCGACTGCCCGAACCATTCTTTGTGTTGGCCACGCAGAACCCGATCGAGCAGGAAGGCACCTATCCGCTCCCGGAAGCGCAACTGGATCGATTCCTGTTTGACATTCGTGTCGGCTATCCCGACGAGCAGGAAGAGATCGCGATTCTTCGCACCACCACGGGTCGCCAAGGTGCGGCGATCGTCCCCGTTTTCGGCGCCGAAGAAGCATTGGCGCTCCAGCGATTGGTGCGCGAGCTGCCGTGCAGCGACCTCGTGTTGCGCTACGCGGCACAGTTGGTGCGCGCGACTCGGCCCAGTGAGACCGATGTGCCGACGCTGGTGAAAGAGTACGTGCGGTGGGGTGCGGGCCCCCGCGCGGGACAGGCGTTGATTCTCGGCGCCAAAGCCGCCGCGCTGTTGTCTGGCCGAGCGACGGTTTCACCGGCTGATGTGCGGCGCGTGGCCTTGCCCGTGCTTCGTCATCGCATTCTGCCTAACTTTGCGGCGGAAGCGGACGGGGTGTCGTCTGAGCCGATCATCGACGCGCTGCTCGCGCACATCGCGCCGCCGTCGAGCGCGTTGCCCGGCTGACACCCGCGCACGAGACGCGACGCGTGTCTGCCCGCAACTACGGTCCGCTGCTCGACGCACTGCGCGGCGTGCGCTGGCCAGCTCGTGGTGCGGTCGGTGCGGCGCTCCCGGGTGCGCATCGTAGTCGACAGCGCGGCACTTCCGGGGAATTCACCGAGTATCGACTGTACCGACAAGGCGACGACCCGCGCCAATTGGATTGGAAACTTCTCGCGCGTAGTGACCGCGCGTTTGTGCGCCTCACGGACGATCGCGCATTACTCCCCACATGGTTTGTTGTCGACGCATCGGCCAGCATGAACTTCCCTGCCTTCAACGCGGCAACGGAGCTCGATGATCGGCCCACAAAGTGGTCGGTGGCGTGCGCGTTGACTGTCGGACTCGCGGCGGTCGCGAATGCCTCTGGCGATCCGGTAGGTCTGATTGTTTCGGGGAGCCAGGGACCAACACGATTGGCTGCGCGCACTCGGCGCGGGACCGTTGGTGAGTTCGCCCGCACCCTTGACCGCATTGCCGTGGGCGCCGATACACCGCTCGCACCGCTACTGGCTGCGCTTCCCACGTCGGCCCGAATTGTGGTGATCACGGATATGCTGGGCGATGCGGACGCTTTGGTGCGTATCGCCGGGCAACGCACGGCGGCGGGCGGCCTATTCGAATGCGTGCACGTGGTCGCCGTGGAAGAACTTGAACTGCCTCGCGGCGCGCACCTGGCCCGCGACCCCGAAGCGTCGACGGCGCCTCGGGCTATCGATGCCGGGGCTCACGCGGAGTATCGCGCGCGCTTCGACGCGTTTCGCGAGGAGTCGGCGCGACGCTGCCGCGCCAGCGGGGCCGGATATGTCGAAGCGAGAACGGACGTTGTGCCCGCGCGCATGGTGCGCCAGATCGCGGCGGGGCTGGGCCGCGGTGCCATCAACGACGGAAGATCGCGAGAATTGTGGGGCGCCGGTCGCCGATGATCACGTTGGCACTCCCCTGGGTGTTTGGTCTCGCGCTTGCGGGCGCGCTGGCGATTACCGCGCTGCATCTCTTGTCGGTGCGACGTCCGCCAGAGTTGCTCTTGCCGACGGCACGCTTTGTCCCCGACCGTGTGGTGCGCGCCGTCTCGCGCGCGAAACGTCCGAGTGACGTGGTGCTGCTGCTGGTGCGCATTGCGGTACTCCTGGCGGCGAGTCTGGCCGCGGCCCAACCGCGTTGGACCACCACGTCTTCCGCTCGCGTCGTGCTGGTGGTGATCGCCCCCGGCGTGATGCGTGATACTGCGACCATTCGCGCCCTGGTATCGAACGGTGCCCTCGCAGACACCTCCCACGTTCGGGTGGAGTATGTCTACGTTGACAGCGCCGTCAACGCGGACGTCGATCCGGCAGCGCTCATGCCGACTGCCTGGCGCGCTGCGGCGGTGCTGGCTGCTCAGGATGCGGCTATCGATTCGTTCGACCTGCGCGTGCTGCTGTCGCGAGCGTCGATGGAGTCAGACGCAGGTTTGACGGTCTGGCGCGACGCGTGGCCCGGACGCATGGTCCTGTATCAACCGGCAGTCGCTGCGGTGACGCCGCGCCTGGTGATTGTGGCGGCGGACAGCGTAGCGGCACGAGCCAGCGACGACGATGTCGTGCGTCGTGCATTCGCCTGGCATGCGCGGCATCGCGCTGCACGTGGTGTGGACACGATGCGAAGCGGCTCGTCGCGCATCGATACCATCGCCCTGTCGCGAGGCAATATCACCGCGCGTCCACTGTCGGACAGAACAAGTCACATTCGGGTGTTCTGGCCGTTGCGGGGGGTACCGGCCGGATGGCGCGCGACGTCGACGCATGACTCGACGTCGGCGTTGATCGTGGCGGGACAGGCGCTGATGGGACCATGGCCGGTGACCGCCACCAGGGATTCGTCCGACACCGGTCGACCGATCGCCTGGTGGGGCGACGGTCGTGTCGCGGCCGTGGAACACCGGACAGTGAGCAGTTGCGATCGCGTGGTTGCCGTGGTGAGCGCCGTCGCCAGTGATGCCCTGTTGGCCGCGTCCGCCAACGGTTTGTTCGAGCGACTCCTTGCGCCGTGCCACCGAGCTGCACCGGTGCCAGTCGTTTCCCTCTTGGTGCACGCACTGGATCGCGGGCCATTGGCCGATGCAGACCAGTTTCGTCAGCCCCACGGTTCCGCGGGTGCGCTGGCGACTTCGAGTTCCGACCGATGGATTGTATCGGCGCTGTACGCCGTGGCGCTGCTCATGCTCGTTGTGGAGTGGCGATTGCGCAAACGGGTGCCCGAGGTGCTCGCGTGACACCCCGCGACGCGTTGGTACCCGATTCGGTGCCCGATTCGGTGCTCACGGCGGTGACGCACGTGCGCGGAACACTGGCACGCATTGTGTTCACGCGTGCACTGTTGCAAGCCCTTGGCGCGGGACTGGTCACGTGGTTGTTGCTGGCGCTGCTGGCGCCGTGGCTCGAGACCCATCGTCAAAACTCGTCGCCGTTGGCGTTGGCTATGGCAATCGTGGTAACGCTCACGAGCCTGGCAATACTGGCGTGGCGGCGGGGAGCCGTGACGCCGCTTCGTGCGGCGCTGTGGATGGAAGAGCATGAGGGCACCGGATACGCGTTGGTGACATGGGTGGAGCAGTCACTCATCGTGCCGCCGCCGCCGTCGTCATCGTCGCGATCACTGCAGCGCTTAGTTGCGCAGGCGTCGCAGGCGTCGCTGGCGCGCGCGCGGCACCGCCTTGGATCGCTGGCCCGCTCGCAGCTCGCGGGGCCGTTCCTGTTCGTCATTGGGGCGACGGTCATCGCGGGGCTGTCGGTTCGAGGGACGTCGGCGGTGTCGGGCAATGCGATACCACGTCGCAGTGGCACGTCGTCAAGCGCGGGACCTCGCGTTCTGCCCATTGGCGCCTGGCGGGTTCGTGTCACGCCACCGGCGTACACGGGGCGACCCGCGCAGTCACTGGGCGATGTGACCGACCTGCGCGCGCTGAGTGGGACGCGCATCGAGCTGTTGGGAAGCGACGCCGCGCCCGATAGTATACGGGCGCACTCGCCCGGCGATTCTGCGGTGGTGCTCCGGCGGGTCGCGCTGGAATTGCTGGTGAATGGATGGAAGAGCGCTGTCATCGCGACCGACAGTCCGCTGGAGGTGCGGGTATCCCGTGATCGATTTGCCAGGTTGTTGCTCATTGAAGGCATCGGTGACTCTGTGCCACGGGTTGCGCTCACCGCGCCCGTTCGCGACAGCGTGTTGCGGCGAGCGGAAGGACACCTGCCGCTGGTGGCAACGATTCATGATGACATCGGCGTGTCGCGTGCGTTTTTTGACGTGGTGATCAGTTCGGGCGAGGGAGAGCGTTTTACGGTGCGTACGATGCACGTGGGCGCGCGGTCGCTGGATGGTCAACGCGATGTGATACTGCGCTGGTCGCTCGATCTGCGCGCGATGCAGTTGAGTCCAGGCGACGTGGTACATCTCCGCGCGATAGCGCGTGATGCTCATCCGGCTGCCGGTCGCGAGGGTGGCACGAGTGAGACGCGATCGTTTCGTATTGCGCGGGCATCGGAGTACGACTCGATTGCGGTCGAACCGGCACCGCCGCCAGCAGTGGATCACTCCTTGCTCAGTCAGCGCATGCTGCTGATGCTCACCGAGCGATTGGAACAGCGACGGCCGCGTCTCACGCTTCCGGTCGTTCGGGATGAGTCGGCGAAGCTGGCGCGCGATCAAGCCCGCCTTCGTCAAGCTGTGGGTGATGCCGTGTTTCAGCGGCTTACGGGAGATGCCGGTGGCGAGCATTCACATTTCGCGAACGACGGACACGACCACGGTGTGGAAGCGGTGGGCGGCAAACTCGCGCTCTCAGGCGTTAACGCGCAGGGCATGCTTGAAGAAGGCGACGATGCGCCTGTGATGGCGATCAACAAGCCGTTGCTGGAGGCGTACAACGCCATGTGGGATGCTGGTCGCGCGCTGGAGCAGGCAGAGCCACGCGCCGCCATTCCGTTCATGCGGCTGGCGCTCGCGGCCATTGAACGCGCGCGCGCCGCGTCTCGTCTCTATCTGCGCGGGCGCCCACCGACTGTGATCATCGATATCGCCAAGGTTCGGCTGACCGGCAGGGATACTGGTGCACCAGGAGATCGTGCCGGTCGGACGGCGCTTCTGGCGCGTTCGACGGCGCGTGAAGCACGCCTGCTCGCCGCAGCGCTGTTGATGACCAGCGACGCGCAGGCTGCGCGCGATTCCCTGGCCGTGTTGCGACTCGAATCGCTGGCCGACGCACCCGCGTTTGCGGAGGCGCTGTCATCACTCCTCGAGGTATTCAGGCGCGGCACTGGCGCCGATGCGACGGAGTCGTTCCTGCGAGCCCGGCGAGTGTTGGGAGGCATCGTGCGCGTTCCCGCGACGGGCTGGTCGCGCGGCGGGCCACCGTGACGGGCGAAGCGCGCGGCGAGCCGTTCGTATTCGCCACCGCCCAGTACGATTCCGGCGATTGGGATTCGGCGCCGATGGTACCGGCCAATGTCATCGATGCACTCGCTCGCTACACGGCGTTACCTGTCGCACCGCAAGGCGTCGTCGTGCCATTGGCGTCCGAGGCGACGTTTCAGTATCCCCTGCTCTTCCTCACGGGACATCTGCCGGTGCGACTGACGGGACGCGAGGCCGACGTGCTGCGTCGCTATCTCCAACGCGGTGGCTTCCTGTTTGTGGATGATCACAATCACGACGTGGATGGTGTGTTTCATAAGACGGTTCGCGAGGAGATTGCCCGAGTTGCCGGGAAGCTCGTGCCGCTGTCCAACTCGCATCCGCTGTACCGAGCCTTCTTCGCGTTTGAGAGTGGTCCGCCCACCACGTCGCACGAGATGAACGGCTGGGGTGACAACCTGGTGCACGAGCACCTCGACGCCGTTCTGATCAATGGGCGACTCACCGTCTTGTACAGCAGCAAGGACTACAGTTCCGAGTGGAGCTATCATCCCGACAACAAGCGATTCTTGTCGATTGACAACACCAGGTTTGCAGTGAACATCGTGGTGTATGCGCTCACCCGATAACCCGTTGTCGCACGTGAATCCCACGTGAATCGCACATGAATCGCACTGGCGAGCGCATCGCGCGCACCATCGGCGTGTTGGCGCTGGCGCTATCGCTGTGGCTCGCCGTGTCTGGTCGTATGTGGCCGACAACCCGTGCGTCGAACGGCGCCGTCGATGTGCTAAGCATTGACGAGCGAAACGCGGATGCTGCGGTGGTCGTGGCGCGCGCCGTCGGAGCGCTTCTGGTGCAGCGAGCGGCCACAGGGGATTCGCAGACCTGGCCAACGCTGTCTGTGCCATTCGCCGTCATCCCGTCGGACGGTGTTCGCGCCGCGTTGGGTGCGGCCGTGAGTGCCGGCATTCCCATTCACTGGTGGGATTCCAGCGGCGTTCGCGCGCTGGCGTTCACCGCGAGCCACGCGCCCAGGCCGCAGGCATCAACACTGATTGCGGCCCACGCGTTGGTGACCGATGACTCGGCGACGTTTGCCATGACGGTGAGTGACGTGGGTGGCGTGCTCGACTCGGTCACGGGTGGTGTATTGGCGCTTCGCCTCGCCGCGACGCAGTTGCAGAGTCCCGTGCGGGTCCTGGTGCGCCGCGACGGCAAGCCGGTTGTCAGCGCCAGCGTGCGTGTCCCGGGGCCGGTAGCGGTTCGGCGGGTGCTGTTTTATGGGGCACCCGGATGGGAAACCAAGTTCGTCATGGCGGCACTTGAAGAGTCGGGCTGGTTGGTTGACGGAACACTCACCTTGTCACCCACCGCGCGAGTTCGCATCGGCGCACCTGCGCTGTTGGACACCGCGCGCTACTCGGCTGTGGTGGTGCTCGACAGTGGCCACGCCAGTGCGCGCGACCTGCGTCGTTTTGTGGGGCAGGGAGGCGGCGTGTTGTTCGCGGGGGAGGCACTGCGTGATCCAGCCTTCGCGACGCTCTTGGCGTCGCGGATCACCACCGTCCGCGCGGCGGTGGCGGGTGGACTACTCACGGATCAACCGCGACGCGGTTTGAGTGCGTATCATCTCCGCACCGATGGCGGGTCCATCGTGCTCGAGCGTGACGGACGAGATGCCGTCGTGACGATTGCCCGTCGCCTGGTTGGTCGGGTGTTGGCGAGCGGCTATCGATCCACGTGGCACTGGCGAATGGAAGGACGCGAGGGATCGGCAGACGAGCACCGACGTTGGTGGAACGAACTTGTGAGCGCCGTCGCGTTCGCGCCTGCGGACAATCGTTCGGACGGTGCCAGTACCACAAACGTCGCTGACTGGCCCGGTGATGCGGCTCCGCTGGCCGATCTGGTTGCGCGCCTTGGTGCCCGATCGCCTCGTGTGCCACCGTTGGCTCAACCGTCTTCGGGCACGGTGTTGCCGCTCTGGCTACTGTTCGCGATTACCTGTGCGGCCCTCGTCACCGAGTGGGGGCTGCGCAGGCAGCGCGGCGCTCCGTGAGGCCTGCGATCCGCTCACATAGTGTGGTAGAACCTTCATGAGTCACGTCGCCTTCATTTCGCATTCCGATTGTGGTCGACACGATACCGGGTGGGGACATCCCGAGCACGTCGGTCGATTGCGCGCGATTCCACGCGCGCTGCGGTATGAGCCAGCGCTGTTCGCCGCGCTCGTGCATCATGAGGGGCGCCATGCGACCCGTGCGGAGCTCCTCCTGGCCCATGATGCGGACTACGTGGATAGCGTTGCGGCGCTGGTCGCACGCGGTGGTGGGACGCTCGGTCCCGATACGGTCGTGAGCGAAGGCTCGTGGGATGCCGCGACCGCAAGTGTCGGCTGTGTGTTGGACGGAGTCGATATGGCATTCGACGGTCGGGCGCTGCGAAGTTTCTCGGCGGTACGACCACCTGGACACCACGCGCTTCGCGATCGGGCGATGGGCTTCTGCCTGTTCGGGAGTATCGCGATCGCGGCGCATTATGCCATCGCGAGCCACCAGTGCAGTCGCGTCCTGATTGTGGATTGGGATGTGCACCATGGCAACGGCACGCAGGCGTTGGTAGAGCAGGATCCGCGTATCCATTTCGTCTCGATGCACCAGTGGCCGTGGTACCCGGGAACGGGTGACCGGTCCGATCGTGGCCCGCACAACAATGTCTGGAATGTGCCCATGGCTGCCGGACTTCCCGCGGAGCGCTACGTGGAGGCACTCCTTGAAGCGGTCGACGAGGCGACGGTGGATTGTACACCCGACCTCGTGTTGGTCAGCGCCGGCTTCGATAGTCTTGCTGGCGATCCTTTGGGCGGCTTCACGCTCACACCGGAGGATGTACGAACACTGACCGTCTCACTCGTGGAGCGCGCCCAACGATGGTGCGGCGGTCGGCTAGTGAGCGCGCTTGAGGGCGGCTATGCGCCGGACCCTGTCGCGCAAGCGATCATGGTGCATCTGGCCGCGTTGACCTGATGCGGGCGACACGGGTAGTTTCCGACTCATGACCCTCCCGGTTCAGGACGCGCTCCCACGCACGATCTACCGCGCCAAGAGCGGCGACGATGTGCTGGATTGCCACCCTCGAGAATTGACGCAGCTCATCGCGGACGGTGGCCACCTGTGGGTGGACATCGACTCGACGGTGCGATCGCAGCACGCCCTGCTGGAGAAAGTCTTTCGCTTTCATCCGCTGGCCGTCGAGGATACGCTCAACCCCAATTCGCGCGTGAAGTTGGAGGAGTACGCCGATTTTCTCTTTATCGTCATTCGTGGTGTGGGGCTTGCCGAACGCACGGAGGACCCGTACGACCTCGAGACGAAGGATCTGTACTGCTTTCTTGGTCCGAACCAATTGGTGACGGTGCACGCGGGTCCCATGCCGACGATTGAACGGGTGTGGGAGACCATGCGGCGTTCACCCGATCTGCTCTCGCGTGGAGTGGAACGCGCGCTGCATGCGATTCTCGACGAAACGATCGACAGCTTTTTCCCGGTGCTGCATCAGATCGACGAGTTTATCGATGGGTTGGAGGAACGGGTGTTCACGACATTCGATGAGACCGCGTTACGCGACATCTTCACCGTGAAGCGCCTGGTCCTTTCGTTGCGGCGATATTTGCAACCCTCTCGCGAGGTGATGAACGTGCTCACGAATCGACCGAGCACGCTGTTGACCCCGGACGTGCAGATCTATTTCCGTGATATCTACGATCACGTGATGCGCATCAATGACTCGCTGGACACCTATCGCGAGCTCCTCAGCAGTACCATGGATTCGTACCTTTCGCAGGTTTCCAACCGACTGGCCACGAGCACGCGAGGGCTGTCCGTGGTCGCGACCATGTCACTGCCATTCGTGGTGGTGAGTGGCATGTGGGGTATGAACTTCGCCAAAATTCCACTCGCGAACGTCCCGTACGGCTTCTGGATCCTGCTGGTGTTTCAACTGGGGCTGGGGCTTTCGCTGCTATATATTCTTCGTCGACGGCACATCTATTAGCAGTCGGCGGTTCGGTCGTTTCTCCTCAACCTCGCGCTGATGTTCTGTCCGGAATGCGGCACCTGGAATCGCGCGGCGGCAGCCAAATGCACGCGCTGCAGTGGGGCGCTTCCAGAGGTCAGTGCACCGCCCTTCGACATTCCCGACGAAGAGCTACGGGACCTTCGTGTGGCCACGGGTAACCGCTACACCATCGTGAAGCGGCTGGGGAGCGGTGGCATGGCGCACGTCTATCTGGCCAGGCACGTGGCGCTGGGTCGACCACTGGTAATCAAGGTCCTGCACAAGTCGCTGGCGCAGGAGGACGAGATGCGCGAGCGATTCCGACGCGAAGCGGAAGCGGCGGCGCGGCTGGTGCACCCGTTTATCTGCGCCATTGCCGACATGGGAACGTCGCGAGACATCGATTACCTGGTGATGCCGTACTACGCGGGTGGTTCGCTGGCTGATTTACTTGGACGACAGAAAACCGTGACGTCGGCGCATGCCGCAACGATTGCCGTGCAGGTGGCCTGCGCACTCGACTACGCGCATCGTCACGGCGTGGTGCATCGCGACATCAAACCGGATAACATTTTGTTCGACGAAGACGGCAACGTCGCGCTCACGGACTTCGGCATCGCCACTGCCCGTTTCCATGGTCGCCTGACCGCGTCTGGACGCGCGATGGGCACGCCGCACTACATGTCGCCGGAACAGGCCATGGGCAAGCTGGTCGACGGACGAAGCGACCTGTACGCGGTCGGGCTGCTGCTGTATGAGATGCTGATAGGCCGTCCGCCGTTCGATGGTGAGGATTCCTACGCGGTCGGCTACAAGCATGTGCACGAAACGCCGGTGGCCCCCGATCAGACCGACCAGACCGTGGCTCCCGCGCTCAGCAGCATTGTCATGAAGTGTCTCGCCAAGCCCGCGACCGATCGCTACGATCGCGGATTCGAGCTAGCCGACGCGCTGATTGGATTTCTCGCCGGCGTCGGCTCACCCGGCGAGTTGCGCAGCGCTCGTGCCGCGCGGCAAACCGGTCTCACGCCTCACTGAGTCACCGCCCCGTGCAGCTGCAGTCCGAGATCCTTACGGTTCATACGCGGCACCCGTTCATCATTGCGCGCGGTGGCACGGACGAATTTCGGGTGGTCTTCGTGCGACTGCGTGACGCGCAGAGCGCCGCCGACGGACTCGAAGGGTGGGGCGAGGCGGCGCCGAGCCGATTTTATGGAGAGACTGCCGAAAGCGTCATGAATGCGCTGGCGCACTTTGCACCGGTGCTGGAGCGTGCAGACGGATGGTCGTTGGATGCGATCGAACGAGAGTTGGAAAAGGTATTGCGTTGGAATGCGGCCGCGCGCTGCGCCGTGAGTGCCGCGTTACACGATCTCGCCGCCAAGCGACTCGGCGTGCCGCTCTGGAAGCTGTGGGGGTTGGACGGGACGGTCACGCCGCGTTCGAGCTTTACCATCGGCATTGCACCAGACGACGAAACGCTGCGCGCCAGGGTGCGCGAAGCCAGTGACTACCCGATTCTCAAGATCAAACTTGGCACGCCGCGCGATGCCGAGATCGTGCGCATTGTGCGGGAAGAAGCTCCAACGGCCACGCTGCGCGTTGATGCGAACGCGGCGTGGACCACGAAACGCGCGCTGGCCATGCTGGACGTGCTCACCGCGCACGGTGTCGACATGCTTGAGCAGCCGCTGCCACCGCACGATCTCGAGGGACTACGCTTCGTGCGGGAGCGTTCGCCCATAGACGTGATCGCGGACGAATCGTGTCTGGTGGCTACCGACATTCCCAAACTGCAGGGTGTCGTGGACGGTGTGAACATCAAGCTCGCCAAATGCGGCTCGCTGCGGGAAGCGCTTCGCATGATTGCCGTCGCGCGCGCCCATGGGATGCGCGTGATGTGTGGCTGCATGATTGAAACCACACTCGGCATTGCGGCGGCCGCACACTTCGCGCCGCTGCTCGACGACGCCGACCTGGACGGCGCGGCGTTGTTGGCCGATGATCCGTTCACCGGTCCGTCGATTCCTGGTGGTCGCCTCACGCTGGGCACGGCGCCCGGACTTGGCGTGCAGCGACGGTAGCGGCCTCTGCGTGACCCAATGACGGTGACCACCCGATGCGTCGAAGTGGCGCTCGCCGTTCCGCTCTTCAGGACGTTCACGTATCTCGTCCCCGAAGGAATTGCGACGCCGATTCCTGCGGGGAGCCGTGTCCTCGTGCCGTTTCGCGCACGACGCGAAATCGGCATATGCCTCGGTGAAGCAACGCCACCGGATGGGATCGCGCTCAAGCCGCTCCTCGCGGTGCTGGACAGCGAACCGGCGTTTCCACCCGCATTGCTTGACACAGGGCGTTGGATCGCAGAGTGGTACGCAGCGCCGATAGGCCTCACGCTTCGCGCGATGTTGCCCGCGATGTTGACCACGATACGCGACGCGGGATCGACGACGAAGCGTCGACGCGTCGTGCATCTGGTGCACGCACTGCCTTCGCTGCTGCAACGCGAAACAACGTTTGCCCGCGCGAAACAACAGCGTGTGGTCTATGAACTCCTGGAAGCGCAGGGTGGTTCCGCACTGGTCGAAACGGTTCGCCAGCAGGCGAACTGCGGCGCCAGTGTGATTGCCGCGATGGCCAAGCGCGGTTTGGTCGAGGTACGCCAGGAATCCATTACACGCGATCCGTTCTCCGAACGGCCCGGCGTCGCCCCACCACCGTCGCCGTCGCTCTCGCAGCGCGAGGCCATCCGGGCGATTCTCGAGGGTACGCCTGGTCAGACGTTTCTCCTGTACGGAATCACCGGCAGTGGCAAGACGTTGGTCTACATTGAAGTACTGCGCGCGGTCCTCGCACAACCAGGGAAGACCGCGATCGTGCTGGTTCCAGAAATCGCGCTCACGTCGCAAACCGTCGATCGTTTTCGTGGCGCGTTTGGCGACGACGTGGCGGTCCTGCACTCGGGACTCAGCGACGGAGAACGACACGACGCGTGGCAGGCGCTCCGACGCGGCGAACGGCGCATCGCGGTCGGGGCGCGGTCGGCGCTCTTCGCACCGCTGTCCCAGGTGGGTGTCGTCATTGTCGACGAGGAACACGAGTCGAGCTATAAACAGTCGGAGACACCGCGATACCATGCGCGCGAAGCGGCGATCGTCCGCGCGCGGGCCGAAGGAGCCGTGGTGGTGCTGGGCAGCGCGACCCCGAGTCTCGAAAGTTGGGAGCGGGCAGAGCGCGGCCAGGCCATTCGACTCACACTCCCTGACCGTGCCGCGGGTGCGCAACTGCCATCGGTTCAGGTCGTCGATTTGCGCGTCGTCATGCGAGAAGGGCGTGCCTCGAAAGCACCCAAAGCGCCGTTCGATCCGTTTCTGGGTGTGCTCAGCCCGTTGCTGAGTGCGGCCATCGAATCACGACTGGTACGTGGGGAGCAGAGTCTGTTGCTGCTCAATCGACGGGGATACGCAGCGTATATGCAATGCCACGCCTGTGGTGATGTACAGACGTGCCCGCACTGCAGTATCTCGCTCACGTATCACCGGGTACCCGAAGCGCTGATCTGTCACTACTGCCAGCATCAGACCGTCGTCCCGACGCGTTGTCCAACGTGCCGTGAAGACGCACTGCAGCGACGCGGACTGGGCACGCAACAGGTGGAGCGACTGGTGGCCGATCGATTTCCGCACGCGCGTTTGGCGCGAATGGATGTCGACACGACCAGTGGCAAGTGGGCGCATACGGCGATTCTTGATCGGGTCGGGCGCGGCGAGATCGACATCCTGCTGGGCACACAGATGATCGCTAAAGGGCTCGACTTTCCGAATGTCACGTTGGTGGGCGTGATCGACGCGGATACTGGGCTCAACATGCCGGACTTCCGCGCGGCTGAACGCACCTTTCAGTTACTCAGTCAGGTGGCGGGACGCGCCGGTCGCGGGCCCAAAGGAGGGGAGGTTTTCATCCAAACACGTTTGCCCACGCATCACGCGGTGCGTCATGCGTTATCGCACGATTTCCTGTCATTCGTGCGTGAAGAGTTGGGTAACCGACGTGTGCCAACCTATCCGCCGTTTGTGTCGCTCTGCAACGTCATCGTGAGCGGCACGGAACAGGTGGCGACGGGGGAAACCATGATCGCGGCCGCGCAGTGGATCCACGCACTGGTCGCGCGCGCGGGGCTTCGCGACGTCGTGCTGGTCGGGCCGGCGCCGTGTCCTATCGACCGCATCAAGGATCGCTGGCGTTGGCATCTGCTCATCAAGTCAACGCGTAACGGCACGATGACGCGACTGATCCGCTATATCGCGGAGCGGTATCCGGTGCCCAGGCACGCGGAGCTGCGGCTGGTGGTGGATCGTGATCCGGTGTCACTGCTTTAGAGACGGGAGACGGG
>JANLVM010000066.1:0-6871 GCA_031364015.1 Gemmatimonadaceae bacterium | reverse complement strand
CCATGGCGACGCTCAACGCGCCAACAGGATCGACGAGTACCGCCTCCGGCGGTGTCGATATCAACCTTCCGTATGTGATTCGCGAACAGAATCTCGTGTTGCTGGGGACCGCATCGGTCGACGGCAGTGCCACGCAGGGTGATCCCTACTACCTGCGTGGCATCGTCGACTTTCCAAACGACATCGCCGATATTGTGGTACGCTTCGATCGCGTCGGTGAAGGCTTCAATCCTGACCTGGGATTTGTGCAGCAGCGCGGCATCACGCGCACCGCCTGGCAAACCGAACTCACTCCCCGTCCCTCGGCGCTTGGTGCGTTTGGACGCCCCTTTGCGGCTATACATGTGCGTCAGTTCAAGTTGAATGTGTTGAATGGCAATCTGGTGCGCACGATGGGGGCGAGGGGTCCCCATCGCGGACTCTCGAACGGCTCGATCAGTACGTCGCCCTTCGGCCTGGAGTTTGACAGTGGTGATGAGGTCTCGATCGAGTTTACGCGAGAATACGATGCGCCGCAGGAGACATTTGACCTGTTTGACGGCGCCGAGATTGACGCGGGGCGTTACGCGTGGAACCGTGCCGAGCTGCAGGTGCAGTCGTCCAGCGCGCGCACGCTCGGATTCGACGTGTCGGTATCGCGCGGAGGATTTTACTCCGGTCGTTCCACCGAACTCGGCGCGTCGCTGCGGGGACGGTTCGCGCCACATGTCAATGTGAGTCTCGACTACAATCGCACGTCGGCCGCATTGGCCGTGGCGGACAGCACGCTGCGATTCACCGCGCAGATTGCGCGACTTCGGCTCGACGTCGCCACGAGTCCGCGTCTCAGTACGACACTGTTCGCGCAGTGGAACAACGAATCCAATCGCGGGGCGGTGAATGCGCGCGTGCGTTGGACCTCGTCACCGGGGTCGGACCTGTACCTGGTGTGGACCAGTCAGTGGCCGACCGATCTGCCTAACGGCATTCCGTGGCGAACTCCGACGCGCGGAACGCTCGTCGCGAAGTACGTGAAATACTTCCGCGTGTAGCACGTCGGCGGCTACGACCGCTTATACGACCGCTTATCGGATGGCAGACGCAGCGGCGGTGCCATGTAGATCATGCGTCATGACCACCGCACTGGCCGGGCACGCCGACGTAAACTCGACCGTTTCGGCGAGCGCCGCCGGCACCGACGCACGATCGGTGATCGTGAAGCCGAACTTCGGAAACCACTTGTCCGCCGTCGTCGTGAGCAGGTACAGCGACGCGAGATCGGCGGCGCGCGCAAGCGCGATCAGATCGGTCACCAGTCGCGTGCCAACACCCAATGCCATAAGATCGCGCGCCACCGCGACGGAACGTAACAAAGCGTGCTCGCCGTGCACGTCGAGCGCTGCGGAGCCAATCACCGCGCCGTTCAGTTCCGCCAGCAGGACATGTTGCGGGTGCGCACGGAGCAGATCGGCGAATCCGTCCACCGGCAGGTCTCGGGCGCGCAGCAGCGACACTATGGCGTGCAGGTCGGTCACGGCGGCGGGGCGAATCTGCAATGACATGGTCGGCACTCGCGAGTAATCGTTTGGACGAGATTCAGTTCGCTATCGCCGGGCGCACGCGTACCGTCGTGCCCCACGGATCCTGAAGGACAATCGCATCACCATCGGTCACGACGTGTACGTCATGCGTCGCGGCCGATGCTGCGACCGCTTGCACGTCGGCTGCCGAGGGCACTTCGATGGTCCACGCAATCAGGCGCGCGTCATCGGGTCTCGCCGATTCGGCTCCGCGTGCCCACGTGTTGGTACCCAAGTGGTGGTGGTAGCCACCAGCGGCAAGAAACAGGGCGCCCGGATACTCCCAGACCGTTTTGTCCAGACCAAGCATGTCGTGATAAAAGCCTGACGCGCGCTCGAGATCGCCCACATGCAAATGCACGTGGCCAATGCGGGTGCCGGCCGGCGCACCGCTCCACGGGATACCGAGTGCCGCCGCCATCACCGCCTGCACGTCGAGCGGTTCGGTGCTCATGGCTAACTGACGATCACGCGTCTGCCATTGATCACGGGGTCGGTCCGCGTAAACCTCGAGGCCCAATCCATCTGGATCGCTGAGATACACCGCCTCACTCACTAAGTGATCAGACATGCCGGCGTGTACGTGGCGCTCGGCGAGATGGGTGAGAAAGCGACCGAGCGATGCGCGGTCGGGCAGGAGGATGGCGACGTGAAACAGTCCCAATCGACCACGAGAGGCAACCGGTCGTGCGCCCACGAATTCGTGCAGCGCAATGAGTGTGCGGGACTCGCCATGTGCGCCGAGTCGGGCGTGACCGGCGCTGTGCTCGAGGAGGCGAAGTCCGATGACGTCGACGTAGTAGGCTACCGACCGCGCGAGGTTGGCGATCTGGAGATGCACCGTGCCCACTTGCGTGGCGTCGGGCAGGCGATGCCCGGGTGGTGCGATGCCGTAGGAAGGGGGTGCCTGCATACCTCGAAATCAGCGAGGGTTGCGCTGAGCCGTCAACGGGGGCTGCCATCGCACGTGTCCAAACCACACTGCACGTCGCACTGTCTGCGCGCGTCGAGGGGTACACCGATGCCGATCAGGTGGTCATTGCCACCGGCTCACGCGACGTGAATGGCTCCCCGATGTCGAATCCGGCGTTCCGTGGCCTCGCAGATGCGCTCGTCCCCGACGGCGCGACCGGCGCACCGAGCAAGTCCAATGCTTTCCTGGTCACGTCGGGGGCTCTCACTTTTTGAACGCTACCGCGCCGGCCGTATCCCGGTATCAGGTGGCCGTGTCGTGACCACGGCGGTATCGCGCGACACCGAGTCGCGCTTGGTCGAGTCGCGCTTCGTCGAGTCGCGCTTCGTCGAGTCGCGCTTCGTCGAATCGCGCCGGACTTTTATCACTCGCTTTCGGGTCGCGGGGATCACGGCCGGTTTCTCGACACTATCCGAAACCGTTGCCGCAGCGCGTAACCGCTCGATGTACGGCAATGCCGGTCCGGCGACCGTGCGAGAGATGGAGGCAATGGCATCTGAGATATTCCGCGCCGCGCCAAGCGGTTGCCGCGCTCCATACCAATACAACCCATAGACGCACAGCCCCCCCAGCAGCAGGAGAGGAAACACCCGTCGCCGCGATGGGTCGGGCATGCCGATGGGTCGCGCCACAAGCCCGTCACGCCCTGCCGCTGCGGTGGCAACGACCGGCGTTCTCGACTGGTTGAGCGGTCGTGCCAGTGTGGGCTGATCAAGGCTTGGTGTCCGCCGCGACGCGCCCAGGCCGCGTCCTTGCAGCGCGCGACCGTACAGCTCGGCCGTTTGCGATGGCGTCATGAGATCGATCGCTGCGGCCAACGCGTCGGCAAAGTCCGCGATACGCGGAAAGCGGTCGGCCGAGTCGGGCGCGAGCGCGCGGTCGAAGACCGATTGCAGTGTGACGGGCCAATCGATGTCCGCGCGGGCTTCGGCCAGACGGCGCGGTCGACTCGTTAACCGCAGGATCAGCGCGTCTTTGGCCGACGAATCGGAGAATGCCTCCTGGCCGGTAAGGGCCGCGAACGCGACCAAGGCGAGCGCGTACTCGTCGGAGCGCGCATCCAGAGCGTCACCAGCCAACTGCTCAGGCGACATGTACTCTGGCGTACCCACGGCAAACCCTGTGCGCGTCACGCGCGTGGCGCTGCTGTCCATGGTGCGCGCGATGCCAAAGTCCACCAGCTTCACCAGGTACGTCCCATCGGCACGCGTGCTGAGCATCAAGTTGTCGGGCTTGAGGTCCCGATGCAAAATGCCAAGATCATGTGCCGCCTGCAGTGCGTCAGACGCCTGGCCAATCACATCGGCAGCGACCATCGGATGCAACGCGACCTCGCGCGTGAGCGTCGCATGCAGCGACTCGCCTTCGATGAACTCCATGGCGAGATACACCAAGCCATCGCTCGTTTCTCCGAAGTCGAAAATTGATGCAACATTCGGATGCGACAGTTTGCTCGCGTTCTCCGCCTCCCGCGTGAAGCGCAACAGTGCTTCCGGATCACCCACCAGCGCCGGTCGCATGATCTTCACGGCGCACTTGCGCTTCATTTTCACGTGCTCGGCCATGAACACCTGGCCCATACCGCCTTCACCAACGCGCTTGAGTATGCGGTACCGGTCGGCAATGATGGTACCGATCAGGTCCGAACCGGAATGGAAGGTCATGCGGCAGGGGGCGTGTCGGGGACGAGAGATCGCGTCGCGTCACGGCGAAACGATCGCGACACCATACGTAAACTAGCGCAAAGCGGTTACGTTGGGGTATGACTCGCTTCCTGCGCAACGTTCCCCGTGTTTGCCTGCTGGCCCTTGCCGCCGCAGCACACCCCGTCTCCCTCTCGGCGCAACCGGGCAATGCGTGGGCGCGGGCCGGGACACAAGGCGACTATCTGGTGCGCGATTTCCGGTTCACCAGCGGCGAGACGCTCCCCGAACTTCGATTGCACTACACGACGCTGGGGGCGCCGCGAAAAGACGCGCGAGGTGTCGTGCGGAACGCGGTGATGATTCTGCATGGCACGGGTGGCGCGGGCCGAAGTTTTCTCAGTGGCACGTATGCCGGCCAGCTGTTCGGACCGGGCCAGCTGCTCGATAGCGCGCGCTACTACATCATCTTGCCCGACGGCATCGGACACGGCGGCTCGAGTAAACCCAGCGACGGAATGCGGGCCAGGTTCCCGCGCTATACGTATGACGACATGGTGGAGGGACAATTCCGATTGTTGACGCAGCACCTCGGTGTCAACCATCTGCGCCTGATCATGGGCACCTCGATGGGGTGCATGCACGGATGGGCGTGGGGTGAAACGCACCCTGAGTTTATGGATGGTCTGGCGCCTTTCGCCTGCGTGCCCGCGCCCATTGCCGGTCGCAATCGGATGATTCGCACGATGGCGATGGATGCCATTCGCGACGACCCGGCATGGAACGGGGGGAACTACACGGCGCCGCCGCCTGGGCTAAAGGCCGCGCAGATGATGCTGTACATCATGTCCAGCGCGCCGGCCGTGCAGCAGCGACAGGCGCCCACGCGTGACGCTGCCGACAGCGTGATCCGGGCATACCTTGATGCCCGAATGCGATCAACCGACGCGAACGACTTTCTGTATCAGTTCGATGCGTCACGCGAATACGACCCGTCTACCCAGCTCGATAAGATCACGGCGCCGGCACTCTACATCAATTCTGCCGATGACCAGGTCAATCCGCCCGAGCTCAGGCTCGCGGAGTTGTATGCGGCGAAAATGCCGAAGACCCGATTCATCTTGTTGCCCATTACGGATCAAACACGCGGTCATGGCACGCACTCACTGCCCAGTGTATGGGGCGGCTATTTGCGTGAGTTTCTGGCCGCGCTGCCGGAGCGATGATCTTCGCGCGGGCGACGCAGACCTACTTCTCGGCGATGATCAAGTAGCGAGTGGTCGCCCAGAACTTGGCCGGATCGGTGATGCGGATGGACTCACCGCGGAACGATCCGTCCTTTTCCTTCTTGGCGACTTCCACCAGACCGACGTCGTGACGTGATACGATGCGGTATGGACGGTCAGCACGCGGCAGCGGAATGGTCAGCACTTCGCGGCGATCTCCGCGGGTGAAGCGCGCTTCGTCGAGCGATCGCGCCGGCACCAGCGTCTTGCCCAACTTGACGATGAGCAAACCGCGCGAGCCGCCCTCTTCGGTGACAATGCCGTCGGCTAACAACTGGCGACGCGTGCCGACCACGAAGAAGACTTTGTTTTCGCGAACGTCCATCGCCTTCACGGTGTCGGTCAGGACGGCTTTTTCGACAACCAACAGTGCGTTCTGCGTCCGCAGAAGCTTCACCTCTTCCTGGAAGGCGACGATCTCCTTCTCACGGTTCGCCAGTCGCGTATTCAGGCCGGCCAGCAACGTCGCCGTGGCGCCCGAATCGGCGCGCATGGCCACCATGGTGTCCAGCATCACACGAATTTGCGCCTGTCGAGCGGCAAGACGCTGACGCATCTGCGTCAGACGTGCCAGAATATCTTTCTTGGCATCGGCGGCTTCTGTCTTGCCGGACTCGTCGCTCTTGTTGACCGTGACCTTCGACGTGAGCCCCCGAACCTGACGAAGCTCGGCGTCCACCTGATCGGCGAATTTGGTGGCTTCCACGACCTGGTTGAGGGCGCGGTCCTTTTCAGCCGACGCGCTCTGCATGGCGTTCTGAAGCGAATCGCGCTGTGCATTGGTGCTGGCCAACTCGGCCGACAGCGAATCCGCCAGCGCCTTTGACGCCGTATCGGTGCACGCAGTGGCGGAGGCGCCGAGCACGATGATGGCGGCGGCCAAGAGCGCACGGTTGCGAAAAGTGGATGCAGGCATGGTATTTGGTTTGAGGGAACGAACCTGAGAAAAATAGGGACCCCCGTATCCCATGAAAGTGCGCTGCGTCACGCTTTCTGAATTTCGCGGTGTTCTACAGCACATTTCTGCTGTGGCGCGGACCCTGCTGCTTACGACCGGGCTGGCGGCCTGCCACCGCGCCGTGCCGGTGGTCGAGGTAGCCTCTGGGCTCTCCAACCAGCTGGACACGCCGCCCATTGAGTCAATTTGGATTCGGCTGCCGCCAACCGTTGCCGACGTGCCGGACGTGATCCGACAGGCGATGTACAGTACTGGCCTCCAGGCATCCGCCGAGAACCGGCAGAAGCAGTGGGTGCGGGCCGGAGTTGGAGGCATCTGGGAGGATCCCTACCGATATCGCCAGTGGCATGTCGTAGCCAACTACGGGGCGGACAGTACGGCGCCAGGCACGCTGGTGGTCATGCGCGTCGTGGAGCAGTTCACGTCGTATTTGGCCAACCTTGGTCGACCGG
>JANLVM010000046.1:0-2470 GCA_031364015.1 Gemmatimonadaceae bacterium | reverse complement strand
CACGGTGTATCGACAGCTCGTGGAAGGCACGTGGGGCAACGCATACGGAATCGGACAGGTGCTCTACAAGGCGACCACGCTGACCTTCACCGGTCTGGCATTTGCGCTGGCGGGGCGCGCGGGCCTGTTCAATGTCGGTGCGGAATCGCAGTTGGCGATGGGTGGATTTGCAGCGGGCATCATGGGACTGTTGTTACCGGTCGGAGTCCCGGGTGCCATTGCGGTTGTGCTCTGTCTGCTCGCCGCTGCGCTTGGCGGCGCGGCCGTTGCCGCAGTGCCGGGCGTGCTTCGCGCGCGATTTGGCGCCAGCGAGGTCATCGTCACCATCATGCTGAACTTCGTGGTGCTGGCGCTGCTGAACTGGCTTGTGTCCGCAAAGATTCACGTCACCGAGACGCTGCACACGCCACCCATCCACACCGGCGGCGTGCCGCGGCTCGCCGAAACGTTCGACGCGTTCCACGGGAGTGCCGCCAATTGGACATTGCTGATCGCCATCGCGGCAGCACTCGCCAGTTGGTGGTTTCTGTTTCGGACTCGCGGTGGTTATGAATTGCGTGCGGTGGGACTACAGCCCGATGCCGCCGAGTACGGCGGTGTGAACGTGAAGCGCGTGCTGTGGATGTCGATGTGTCTCTCCGGCGCACTGGCCGGCATGGGCGGCGTCAACTTCGTGCTCGGATATAAGGGGTACTACGAAGAAGGGTTCGCGGGCGGCGCTGGGTTTCTTGGTATCGCCGTGGCGCTGGTGGGTCGTAACCATCCGCTGGGCGTTGTGTTGGCCGCGTTGCTGTTTGCCACGCTGTCTCAAGGCGGATTGGCGGTGAATGCGTTGGTGCCCAAGCAGCTCACGGACATCCTCACCGCGGTCGTCATTCTTGCAGTGGCCACGGCCGTGCCGGAAGTGCAACGCCAAATTCGAGCGGCGGCAGCGCACGCGTTGGCGTCGCTCAACCGCGTACCGCGCGATACGCTTGCGGCCACGCCGGAGCGCGAGCCATGAACGCGCTCGCGTTCCTCCTGCAAACCATTCGGATATCGATTCCCTATTTGCTGGCGGCGGCTGGCGGAGTCATGTCCGAACGCGTGGGCGTCATCGCGCTGGGGTTGGAAGGACTCATGCTCTCCGGTGCGTTTGGCGCCGCAATGGGCAGCTACTACGGCGGAAGTCCGTGGATGGGGCTGTTGGGCGCACTGGCGGCCGGACTCGTGATGACCAGCATCCTGGCAATCGCGACGCTGCGCTTCAAGGCGAATCAGGTCGTGGTAGGTGTCGCGATCAACCTGCTGGTCGTCGCGACCACGCGATTCTTTCTCCGGCTGGTGTTCGACAGCGCAAGCAACTCACCGCGCGTGCCTGGATTTGGCGGAGAGGGCGCAGGGAACGCCATGCTCGCGAGTTTCGCCAATCCTGTTGTGTGGATTGGCCTGTTCGCGTTGCCGGCGCTGGGCTGGCTGCTGTACCAAACGCCGTTTGGATTGCGCGCGCGCGCAGTGGGCGAAAAACCCGAAGCAGCCGCAACGCTCGGCATTGCGGTAGGACCGCTGCGCCTCAAAGGGTTGCTGCTTTCTGGCGCGCTGGCGGCGCTAGGCGGCGCCTACCTCGCCCTCGATCAACACCAGTTCACGGATGGCATGACTGCTGGTCGCGGCTTCATCGCGCTGGCGGCCGTTATCTTTGGACGCTGGGAACCCATGCGCGTCGCGGTGGCGTGCCTTCTTTTTGCCGGTGCGGAAACGTTGCAGATCCAGTTGCAGGGCGCACAGCTCGTGCCCAGTCAGTTTGTCGAAATGATTCCCTACGTCCTGACGATCATCGCGCTGGCCGGTGTCGTCGGTCGCAGTGTGGCCCCCGCGTCGCTGGGGAAGACTGAGTGAGCGAACCACTCGACGTGCACACGGGCGAGCACCCGTCGCACGAACCTGAGAAGAGCGCGTTCGGCAAGCTGGTGGTATTGATGGTGACCGCGTTCATCGACATGCTCGGCCTGTTGATGATTCTTCCGTTGCTTCCCTTCTACGCGAAAAGCCTGGGCGGTGGCGGTTTAATCGTGGGCCTGCTCGTGAGCGCATTCAGCGTCGCGCAACTCATCAGCGCGCCGATCTGGGGACGATTCTCCGACAGGTACGGACGTCGACCGGCGCTGATGGTGGGGTTGGGCGCCAGCGCCATCGCGTACGTCGTATTCGCCTATGCCGATAGTCTGTGGCTCCTTTTTCTGTCGCGTATTGTGCAAGGCGCCGGAGGCGGTACCGTGAGCGTGATTCAGGCGTATGTCGCTGACGCCACCAAGCCGGACGATCGCGCCAAGTCGCTGGGTTGGCTGAGTGCCGCGACCAATGCGGGCGTTGCGATTGGTCCCGTCATCGGCAGCTGGGTACAGCACTGGGGCGCGCATACGCCAGGATTGTTGGCGGCGGGACTGTGCGTCATCAACATGATTTTCGCGTCGCGCTATCTCACCGAAGC
>JANLVM010000011.1:0-3536 GCA_031364015.1 Gemmatimonadaceae bacterium | reverse complement strand
CGCGGAGCGTGCCGCGCAGCTTGTTGACCACCAGCGTCGCCATGGCCTCACCCTCGATGTCCTCGGCGATGATGAGCAGCGGGCGACCGGCCTGCGCCACCTTCTCCAGCACCGGGAGCAGGTCCTTCATGGCCGAGATCTTCTTGTCGTGGATCAGGATGAGGGCGCCTTCGAGTGCGGCCTCCATCTTCTCCGGATCGGTCACGAAGTACGGCGAGAGATAGCCGCGGTCGAACTGCATTCCCTCTACCGTCTCCAGCGTCGTCTCAAGGCCCTTCGCCTCTTCGACCGTGATCACGCCATCCTTACCGACCTTCTCCATCGCTTCGGCGATCAAATTGCCGATCTCGGGATCGTTATTGGCCGAAATGGCGCCGACCTGCGCGATTTCCTTTCGGCCCGTCGTCGGCACTGAAAGCTTCTTGAGTTCTTCGACGATGCCCGCCACGGCCTTGTCGATGCCGCGCTTCAGCGCCATCGGGTTGGAACCGGCGGTGACGTTCTTGAGGCCTTCGCGGAAGATCGCCTGCGCGAGCACCGTGGCCGTGGTCGTCCCGTCGCCGGCGATATCGGACGTCTTGGTCGCGACTTCCTTCACCATCTGGGCGCCCATGTTCTCGACCGGATCCGAGAGCTCAATTTCCTTCGCGACCGTCACACCGTCTTTGGTGATCGTCGGTGCGCCAAACTTCTTGTCGATGACGACGTTGCGACCCTTGGGTCCCAACGTGACTTTCACCGCTTCGGCGAGTTGATCGACGCCGCGCTTGAGCGCGGCGCGCGCTTCAACGTTGAAATGCAGTTCTTTAGCAGCCATGGTTGTGTTCCGTTTTCAAGTGGTTCGACTTAGTTGATGATCGCGAGCACATCGGACTCGCGGAGGATGAGCAGTTGCTCACCTTCGATCGTCACCTCGGTGCCACTGTACTTCCCGTACAACACTTTATCGCCGACTTTCACGTCCATCGGCACACGCGTTTCCTTCTCGAAACGCCCCGGTCCAACGGCCACCACGGCGCCCTGCTGGGGCTTTTCCTTGGCGGTATCGGGGATGTACAGCCCACCGCGCATCTGCTCGGTTTCCTCGAGCGGTTTGATGACGACGCGATCGGCGAGCGGCGCTACTTTCGCGGCACTCTTAGTTGCCATGAGTTCTGGTCTCCTGCGTATGTATCAGGGGTCGAACGAGCTACTTGCTCGATTGTTAGCACTCGCGAGGGTTGAGTGCTAACGTGCATGGATGGTAAGCGCGCGAGGTAGCGGCGTCAACCCGCAGTTACTAACCGAAATATTGCTAAGTAATTACAATTGAACGCCTTACGGCCTCAGCAGTACGCCGAAACGGCGTGAACTTTGGTCAGGTTACCCGCCAAGATTCGCCAAATTGGCGGCCCGCCTGCTGTTCTGGCCGATGGTGACATCTGGTGAAAACGCGCGGAAACCAACCCCAGAGATGTTTGGCGCGTCCGCTCCCCGTCCGCTCCCCGTCCGCTCCGCGTGAAATAGCCTCTGCGCTATGGGCAAAATGGCCAGGCGCGATCGGTCACACGTTAGCAAAGCAGCTCGTGCGCCAACCGCAATCCTTGCAGTGTGAGAAAGGGCTCGACCCGATCGAACTCGAGACAGTGGGGCTGCAGCATTTCCGCCAGGCCACCGGTCGCAACTACGAGCGGCGTGCCCGGTCGTGGCCACTCCGCCTTGATGCGACGCACCATGCCATCGATCGCGTCCGCTGCACCGAACAGCACGCCCGCGCGGATACACTCCTCGGTTCTTTTCCCAATCACGCGCAGCGGCGGCACCAGCTCGGTGGCCGGCAGCATCGAGGTGCGTCGCGTCAGGGTTTCCGCCGACGTGCGTACGCCGGGCATGATGACACCGCCCAGGAATACACCATCCGCCGTGATACAATCGAACGTCGTCGCCGTGCCAAGGTCCACGCAGATGGTGTCTCGCGCGTACAGTCGACTGGCGGCCAGTGTATTGATCAATCGATCGGCACCCACGGTCAACGGCTCGTCGACCTCGACGCGAATAGGCAGTATGGCCTTTGCATCCACCACGACGGGCGCCACGCCCAGGTAGCGCTCGCACGCGCGCACCAACGGTGCGGTGATGGGCGGAACGACCGATCCGATCGCGGCGGCGGCAACGCGGGCGAATGGCACATCAGCAGCGCCCAACAATCCGCGAAGCAGCAGGCCGAACTCATCCGCCGTCCGTGCAACAGCGGTCATGATGCGCCAGTTCCCGACGAGTGCGTCTCCATCGAACAGGCCGATGGTGGTCTCGGTGTTGCCGACATCGAAAACGATCAGCACAGGCCCTCCGGCCACGACCTTGATGATTTCACGTCGGACGATCACCGTCCGTTACGTGCGTTCGTCGAACACCAGTGAACCCGCGCGCACCGATTCGGTCGTTGCGCTGATCGCATCGGAGACCAGCAACGCGCCGTCGGCAGAAATTCCCACCACAATGCCTTCGCGTGGCGCTCGAATGCGCCGACCGCGGGCATAGTCGCGCGTGTGCCACGCGGCCCGCTCCTCGTCCGACAAGTGTCCGCGTCTCGTACACGCGGCTCGAATTCGCGGCACGATCGCCTGAAGCAGCGAGGCGCGAGACACCCCTTCACCCACCGCCGCTGCGCTGGGGACATGTGGCGGAACGCGACGATTGATGCCGATCCCTATGGCCACCCAGTCAACCGACGCGTCGCGCCAACGCGCTTCGACCAGAATGCCAGCCACCTTCCCCGTTCCTATCATCACGTCGTTTGGCCACTTGAGGCGCACCGGTTGCGGCACGAACAGATCCAATCCCTCGGCAATCGCCAGTCCCAGACGCAACGAGAGTACACCAATAGCCTGACGGTCGTCGGGTCGCTCCACCAGTGTGATCCACAACCCTGCGTCGTCACGCGACTGCCAGTGGTGACCGCCCCGACCTCGCCCGTGGTGTTGTCGATCGGCCATGACCAGGCAGCCCGCCGGCGCCCCATCGGCCGCGAGCGCATGCGCGACGTCCATCGTGGACGTCACCTCGCGTTCGTGAATCAATCGGACCAGTCCCAGCGCCGATGCCGATGGAATAATCTCCCCATCGGACTCGCGCGCTTCGTCCATCGCGGCGACGTTCATCGCGTCAACTCCGCAGGGCCATGGTCAGGAACACCGCCGCCGACAGCAGCAAACGGTACGCGGCAAAAATGCCGAAGCTGTGCTTGCTCACGTAGCGCAGCAGTACCGTGATCGCAACCAAACTACTCATGGCGGCCACCACGACGCCCACGAGAAGCGGCAGTGAGAACCCCTCAACACGAATGGCTTCTGGGAGCTTGAGCACCACCGCCGCCAGCGTAATGGGCATGCTCATGAGAAAGCTGAAAATGGCAGTGGACTGACGATCGAACCCCAAAGCGCGCCCTGCGGTAATAGTGGCGCCCGAGCGTGAAACTCCTGGCACCAGAGCAACAACCTGCACAGTGCCGATGAGCAGCGCATCGAGCCACTTCATTCTGTCGAGCGGACGTATCT
>JANLVM010000965.1:0-2514 GCA_031364015.1 Gemmatimonadaceae bacterium | reverse complement strand
ATCGCGAACAGTTGATCCGGAGCAGCGGGGAACGTTTCATCGTGCACAAGTTTTCGTGTCTTCATTTGCAATACCTCTGAGGGCCTAACGCCAGAGTTCAGCTGCAAGCAGTCAAACAAAAGCGCGTGGCGAAGCCACGCACAGTCCGCCGATCGCTTGTCAGCTGCAACGCTCGTTAGGCAGAGTGGAAGGAGCCGGAAAGGCTGCGGCCTCGCAGGACGGGTTTCGGACGGGCAGGACACCAACTTCCTACCGAGATGGTCGCACGTGCTTCCGGACCCAGTCAAGAAGCAAGTCAGCAACCTTGAGGTTGTTCAAATCCTGCATGAGCATATGGCTGTTGCCCTTCAGACCTACCTTTGGTAGGTGCAACATGGTGGCGTCACCCCCAGCACCAACAAGTTGCTTCACGAGCTGCTGGCATGCGGTGAACGCCGATTTCCACGCCGGCACCGGTGAGTCTTCCACGTGATCGCCCCAGACAAATACGGTCGGAATTCTTGCGAGCGCGCTTAGCTCCTGCGCGGCAAGGTTGGTCGGGCACGATCCCTCAATCGAGATGATTCCGCGCACTCCCGAAGGATCGTTCATCGCCGCCCGTTGGGGGAAGAAAGCTGACTCCGAGTGTCCGATGAGCACCGCGCCCTTGAGTTGTGCGGCCAGTGACGAAAGGTTGGCGAACGTGGGATTCGGAGTCGGTACGGTCGCGTTCAAGTCTGGTATGACTTGCTTCGCGAATTCATCGAAGGCCGCCACGGGAAATTGCTGGTCTGCGAACGCGTTCGGGTATTCGGGCCCAAAGCGGAACAGCTTCCACGCGGTGTAACGGCCGATCGTGAAGACCCTCGGCAGGTCTACCGAGCTGCCTGTGTCGGCCTTCGCTTTGTTGAAGAGCGTAGCGTCGAACCCGGACCGACCTCGCGACGTCTGGTCGGGCACGTAAACAGGCCATCCTCGTCGGACGAGGTACTCGCTCCATCCCATTCGCCCGTCTGGAGTCGTTTCCCACGTCTTTCCGCTGAGGCTGCCCCCGTGGATGAGGACCAGCGGGAGGTGTGCTCCGTGGTTCTGAGGGATTTGATACTGAACGTACATCTGGTTCACCATAACGTCGTCTTCGTTGCCAAGGTCGAAAAGACCAGCCTTGTTGCCATCGACGATCGTGTGACGTAGCTGGCCGCCGACGAAGAAGCTGCCCTGCCTTTCGAGGACCAACGGTTGTGCTGCCGCAGGCGTCGGCCCCTTCTGCGCGCCGATCGTTCGGTTCGGCGCCAAGGACGCACCAATGAGGAGTAAGACAGCGGCGAGGCGAATCGACTCATCAGCGGCGAGACTCATGGTGACCTTGCTTGAGGGCATTACGGGGAATAGTGGTTCTGCCTAACGTTAGCGTTCAGTTGCAAGCGAATTCCAGAAGAGCGAGTGAAGCGAGCACACCTTGAATCGCTTGTCGACTGCAACGTGTTGTTGGACGGCCGCGAATCCGCAAGCCAATCACCTACTTCTGCGATGGGAGGTCGCTGTTCCACGCTGCAGCCTCCACCAACCACCGGCCATCGACCTTGCGCCACTGCCAGAGATACTTGCCGGTGTCAGCGGAGGCCTTGGCACCCGCTTGCGCTGCGGCGCCGGGAGCGAAGGTTAGCACGTAGCGCCCTCGCATCACCGCAAGTGGGCCGCTCGCAAGCACCGATTCCGTCACGTGGTGTATGCCGAACTTCCCAGTGGCCACCAGTGGCTTGTTCGTACTGATCCATTGCGATCGACCCGCACCTGCGGGTTGGTTCGGTGGAAGCCAACTATGACCTTCGGTCAGAATCGACGCGGCCGAATCGACGGCTCCCGCCGAATACCAGCGCTCAAAGTTCGCTTGGATCGCCTCGAGTTCCGTGCGGGCGGCCTCGGACTCGGCGGTGATTCGCTCGTCGGCCTGCTGTGGCGTTTCCGCAGACTGGCATGCGGCGATCAAGACGCAGAAGAAGACGACGCGGGTGGGATGCATGACTCGCTCCGAAGTGACTAGCGTGAAGAAGATTGTAGCGATGGGTCGAACTGCTCACCAGAGCCGCCGGAATCAACGGCGCGGGATGGCCCGTGAGTGTCGGAAGCCCGACCTGTCGTCCGTCCAACCTCGCATTAGCCCGACCGACCTAGCGTCAGCCACGCAGCCTAACGCGCGAACTCTCACCCACAGTCGCGCCGATCGGCGAACCGCGCAAGTCCCCGCACCACACCCACATCGGCGGTACCATCAGCAATCTGCACCGTTCCCGATCGCGCGTTAGGTTGACCGACCTAACGCGCGATCCCGAACGCACGCGGGTCTGACACACGCTCCCCGCAAGCTGAGCGCGAGTACGCACCATCAACGGGTTTGCGAAACGGGAGACATCGCTCGCCAACCTGACGGCGGTGGTGAATCGCTGGTTGTCGGGCGCACCGCTTATGCCAATGCCGAGTCGAACCCGTTACGCAGCAGCAGTGTTCCCCGATTGCCTTGACAATCGCGCCGGC
>JANLVM010000953.1:0-1579 GCA_031364015.1 Gemmatimonadaceae bacterium | reverse complement strand
ATCGCCGACGGCAGCTATCCCGGCGTCAGCTCTCTCATCATCGTGCGTCACGGCTGCCGCGTTACTGAGCGGATCAACTTCTACGAAGCACCGATATGAGGGTTCTCCACTGCAGCGCCTCAACAGCTCGGGTGACGATTGGGTGCGCCTGGCGCTTGCCGAGCCGATGAATGCGAATCCGGGGACGTTGTGGCAGTACCATAGCGGTGGAGTGATCGCCATTGGTGGAATGATTCGACGCGCCGTCGGCGGTGATTTCTACAAGTTTGCGCGCGACAATCTTTTCGTGCCGATCGGCGTCACCAGCCAATTGTGGGTATACTCACCGTTCGGTGGTATGGTCCGCCCCTGGCGGAGCAGCGGGCGCTGGAGGCCGTTCAGTATGTCGCGCTTGATCGTCCGAGGACGGCTGCGGCGTCGCTTGAGAAACTGCTGTGTTGCGCAGACAAACACTCACCGTGCAGGAGGTACAACATGCGCCGTGCCCTGTTGATCAACCGGGATCGCCGGAGCTGCTGGCGCGGCACCACCGTCGTGTTCAGCATCCTGTCACTAACATCGTTCGCCGCGGCGACGTTCACGCCCCGAACTGCTGCCGCGCAGGGTAACCGCACCAAGGTCACCTATACCGTCGAGTTCCGCACGACCGGTGCGCTGCTCGACGCAAACTGCACCGCCACGGGCACCGATGTCCTCACCGGGACCTTGGTGGGCTTCGAGCCACCACTCCCGGGCGAAGACAACGCATACGTCGGCACGCTGACGCGCACCACGAGAATCACCACCTGCGGCACACGGCGGAATGCCGCCGGCATCGACGCTAACTGCAGCATCAACTACGTCGGCAACGACTTCGCGGACGTGATGTTCACGCTCCAGGAAGGCAAACGCGGCGGGTACCTCGAGTATATCCCGAGCCGCGAAACGTGGGCCGCACTCTTGCCGCCTCGGCCGGTCGGTCCGGTGAACAGCGCGGTCACGGGTACGTGCGACCCAGCAGAACTCGCGCAATTGCAAGCCGACTACGACAAGGGGCAGACTGCCGGAAGCCCGAACGGACAACCGCTCGAGGTGTCGGGATTTCCACCGCTCAGCCCACGGCCTTCGTTCCCGATCGCGTTCCCGCCCACGCCACCGCGCAGCATCTGGACGCTGACGGTGCTCGACCGGCGACCATGAGTGATCGCGGATCTCGCGTTCTGCACTGCGCGCCCAGCCTGGCGCGCGCTGATTCGTCATTTGATTGTTTGAACCGCAGCGCATTGCCATCCGCCGCTTCACCACCGCTGCGACCTCACCGCAGCGGATGATTGCATACGTCCATCCCCACGCGATGCGGACATGGAGTCGTGAGTAAGGTGGGGGGCGGGGCCCTTCAGTGGCGTTTCGGAGGCAGGAGGGCCGCGAGCGGGATCTGCGGTCGGATGCCCCGCAACGATGGCGGCGCTTCCACCATATGTGCCCGAATCACATCGCCTGGCTGGCCGGCAAACGGCAATCGTCCGGCGAGGACCTCGAAGGCCATCACACCGAAAGCGTACTGATCGGTCGCTGCCGTCACCCGCTCACCCGAGCGCTG
>JANLVM010000921.1:0-3277 GCA_031364015.1 Gemmatimonadaceae bacterium | reverse complement strand
TCCGAAACTCGGCGCGTCGTGGGAGGGATTCGTGATCGAACAATTGATCGCGGCCTTGCAGACCCGTGACGCGTACTACTGGGCAACCCAGAGTGGCGCGGAGCTCGACCTGATGGTGTTTTCCCGGGGAAAACGACATGGCTTCGAAATCAAGTACGCCGACGCCCCTGGAACGACAAAATCCATGCATGTCGCTCTCCATGATCTTCGCCTCGAACACCTCTGGGTCGTCTATCCGGGCAAAGAGCGCTATCAGATCCACGATCGCATCACCGTGGTTCCCGCCGTCGAGATACCTTCGCTGGCGAAAAGCTTGGCGTAGGCCTGCATCACGAGATTGATCCCGCACGCAAGGGTGAAGGGAGAAGGGAGAAGGGAGAAGGGAGGACGTACCTGGACTTCCTCAAGTCTCCCGTCTCCCGTCTCCCGTCTCCCTTCTCCACTACTGACAAACCGGCCGACCCATGGGCAGCGGGAGCGTGCACGTCTTGGTGGTGCCGTCATGCGTGATGACCAGTGTCGCCGTCGCCGTACCGTTGTAGGTAATGACTTCGCGACGCAGTGACGTGCGGGACGTTCCGTCCACCGTCATCACCACTTTCATCGCGCGAACCACCGTGCCGGCGGCCGGATAAGTCGGGCGCCCGTTCGCTATGGGAATCGTGAGACCGCTCGTCGTATCACCCAAGGTGCGCTGTGAGGTGAACGCCTTGCCATCGCGGGTCTTGCCATTGGCGCTTTCCGCTCCTTGCGCGGTGCCATTGACCGTGCGCAGCGTGCTGCCAGCCGCCAGTCCGGTGACCGTTCGATCAGAACTGTTCTGCACCGTCGCTGTGACGCTGTCGCGACGCTGAACCGTGCCATTCGCGGTCATACGAGTGCGAGCGGAGTTGGTGGTGCTGTCGTGTGTCGCTTGCGCGGTGCCGTTGGTGGTCTTGAACGTCAAGATGCGCGTGATGGTAAGACCGCCGCGTGTCACCGGTGCGCACGTGACGTCTCCAGTGGCTGCGGAGAACGTGCAGTTGCTGGCATCACCAGTCGCGAAGGGTCCGCGACCGGGCCCATGACCGGCGGCGATGCCGCCCAGAAAGTTGGCGTCCATGTTGCCACCCATAAATCCCCCCATGCCGGGACCCGCCATGCCGGGACCACCCATGCCAGGACCGCGCATCGGGCCACCGCGACCGTGATCAGGAAGCCACGGAAGTCCAGCGGCGAAGTCGCCGGGCGCGACACTGCTGCTGACTTCGTTAAATCCTGCCGGCGCGGTGTTGAACGCACTGCCCAATGAGAGCAGATCCGGACCGGTCGAATCGCTGCACGCCGCCAAACCGACGAACGTCGTGGTCAAGGCGATTGCCAATGGTCTCAAACGTGACATCGTGGAGTCCTCTGTGCTGTCGGTGAAGTGGGCCGCGCCTTTCGCAGCGTCGCACGTGGTATTCGTGTCAGGCAACACACAATCTTGATGATACCCTATGTCGCGATGACGGCTGCAACACGTCAACCGCTACGGGTTCGATTCAAAACGCCCCGGCAAAAACGCGATGAGTCGCTCGCGGAGAATGCGCAGCGCGCGACTCATATTCGCTTCCACGGCCTTCACCGACACGCCCAACTCTTCGGCAATCTCACTGTAGCGCAGTCCGCGTTCACGACTCATGACGAACACTTCGCGAGTGCGTGGCGGCAAATCAGCGATGGCCCGCGTCAGCGCTAACTGCAGTTCACTCGCTTGCACGAGCGCGTCGGAAGGTTCCGCGGGTTCGCTCATGGCTTCAACGTATACGACACTTTTCTTCTGAACGGCCAAGTGGCGCAAGTGATTGAGCGCGCGGTTCCGCACTGCCTGCATCAGATACCCGGCAACACTACTATCCGGCGCCAACGTTTCACGACGACGCCACAGCTCAAGAAACACGTCCTGCGACAGTTCTTCGGCCACACCAACGTCGCGCAGCACCCGACTCGCCGAGCGCACCACCGGCTCGTACCACTGCCGGAAAATCGCCTCGAACGCCTGGTGGTCACCCTCACGCAGACGGGTCAGCAGATCGCGGTCGTTCGGGCTATCGGTCACGTCGAGCGATGGAAAGGCCAGGGAAAATCGCGTGGCCCACCGCTGCGGCAGGGCAGGCGACCGTTGTTCCCGCGCGACAATGACGGGAGCGGCGTCCGTGTATACTATACCGGATGTCCCCCGTTCTGCGTGGGGGTAGGGTAGTGCCTCTTTTCCGTGTTCACTGACCATGCACGACGAATCCCGTCAGCCGGATACGAACGCTCAAGAGCCCGACTGGGATGCTCTCGCTCGCCTTGTGGCGGGGGAAAGTGACCCTGCCGAGGTTGAGACATTGGAGGCCTGGCTGGCCTCCCACCCTGTTGACGCCGCGTTGGTGCTCACTGTTAAGGCGCACGGTGACATTGCCGAATCGGTCGTCGCACCACCAATAGACGTCGAGACCGCGTGGAGCTCGGTGCAATCGCGGATCGCCTCCCTGTCGGCGCCTGCGGTCGACCAGTCGGCGAGACCGCTTCCGGAATTGACGGTCAGTCGCGGGGGCGCCGGTCGAGGTCGACCGCAGCACGCGCGGCACGACACCATGGCGAAATCTGGAGGCCGCTGGGGTTGGGTGGCGTTCGCGGCCGCTGCGGCGATCGTGGGCATGCTGAGCATTCGTGAGTGGCAGAGCAGCCGCGGGCCGCTCGAAACTGCCGAGCGAGTACTTGCGACCGCGGTGGGCGTACGCGATTCCGTCACGTTGTCCGATGGCACACTGGTAGTGCTCGCGCCAGGTAGCCGCCTCACGATTGCGGCGAGTTTCGATAGCGGCGACCGCTCAGTGACACTTGATGGGGCGGCATTTTTCGACGTGCCGCATGATGAGGCGCATCCCTTCACGGTCCGAGCGGCCGGCGCGGAGATTCGCGACCTCGGCACGAGCTTTACGGTCAAAACCGATGCGACTGGTGGTGTATCGGTGTCCGTGACGAACGGTGTCGTGACGGTCCGCGAAACGTCGTCACCGGCGCCTTCGGCGGTGGAATTGCGCGCGGGAGATCGTGGAACCGTCAGCGCGGGAATCGTCGCGGTTTCGCGCGGTGCGGTCACGGAAGGCGAGATGGCCTGGCGGCGCGGACAGTTGACGTATCGCTATACGCCGTTGTCTGAAGTCCAGGCCGATCTCAAGCGGTGGTACGGTAGCAATTTGTTGGTGGCGGATTCGGCGCTCTCGCGTCTCACGGTGACGATGCCAGTGCAGCAGGACTCCGCCAG
>JANLVM010000823.1:0-2560 GCA_031364015.1 Gemmatimonadaceae bacterium | reverse complement strand
CGTCCCGATACGATTCAGCGACGGATTCGAGCCCATCGCGCCAATGCTCGCGCGTCGCTCGGCGTTGGTCTTTCACGGCGTGGCGCCAATCTCGCAGCGCATCGCGTCGCGCGGCCTTCCACTCGCGCTGCTCGTCTTTGTCTGCCATCGGTAACAGCGGCGGGAAATGCGGCATGGGCGGCAACGAGGCCGGAGCCGGCAGTTGTCGCGGTGCCGGGGCCGGCTCCAACACGCCGCGCGGCGACCAGTCTTCCGAGCGATGGCCTGCCTTGTCTGCATACTCGCTGGCAACGCGCTCCCGTGGCGCAGGCCCGTCACTGTGGGACCGGTGCGCAGGCGACGGTCCGCCGCCCGGAATTTTCAGTGATCCGTCACGCTGTACACGTCGCAGTGCGTCGCGCATGACCAGCGCGCTGTCCCAGCGATCGGCCGGACGCTTGGCCAGGCAGCGCTCGAGAATGCCTACCAGCGATCCCGGCGCATCGGGACGCACCGCGAGGATGGGTGGTGGTGTTTCACTCACGTGCTTCAGCAACATGGCGGGCGTGGTCGTCGCTTCGAACGGAAGACGACCCGCTAACAACAAATATCCAACCACGCCCAACGAGTAGAGGTCGCTGCGACCATCGACGTCCCGGTCGCCGGTCGCTTGCTCGGGGCTCATGAACGCCGGTGTACCCACCGCGACGCCGGTCTGCGTGAGTCGCGACCCGCTCTCCGCCGCTCGCGCGATTCCGAAGTCGGTCACCATCGCCCGTCCCGAGTCGCGATCCAGCAAGATGTTGTCGGGCTTCACGTCGCGGTGCACCACGCCGCACGCGTGCGCATAGGCCAGCGCATCCGCCGTCTGCTCCAACAGCGCAGCAATAAACTCGACCGGTGGACGCGGGTCACGCTGCAGCCGCGCGCCCACGCTTTCGCCCGTCACGAGTCCCATCGCGAAACACACCATTCCCGATTGCTCGTGCACGGCATAGATAGGCACAATGTGCGGATGATTCAGTCGCGCCGCAGTCTGCGCTTCGCGAACGAATCGCTCTCGCACGTCGGAACGAAACGCCAGGTCGGGTGGCAACACCTTGAGCGCCACGAGTCGCTGTAACCGCAGATCTTCGGCCGAATACACCACGGCCATACCGCCGCGGCCGATCTCCGGACCGATGAGGTACTGCTCGCCGAAGGCGGCCGTCACCCGGTCGCGCAACAAGTTCGCGTCGGCGGCATTGGCAGCCGCGCGCGCGCTTTCGTTCATGGAACGGCGCCGCGTGCTGCGCTACCGCCTCGCGCGCGCGTGCGCATGGCGCTCAGGCTGGTGAACGCGCGCGCGTGACGTCACGCACGTCGCTCGCGGCACCCACCGCAATGTCTACGTCTCGCGCCAGCGCCATCGCCTGTTCGGCAATCGACGTCACACTCTGCACGGAGCTGTTGCCCGTACGGAGGCGCACGAGATCGAGTCGCATGTTCTCAAGCGCCAGACGGCAACTCTCAATCTGACCGCGCCGCGCGTCACGTCGGCGCTCGATGTCGGCCACCGCGCGGCGGTCACGACGCAACTGCGCGAGTCGCCGAACGCGTCCTTCACTCTTCGAGACCTCGAGTGGATTGGCTTCGGATTCGAGCACGGCAATCTCTGATTCGATCGCGCGCGCGCGCTCGACGCCCACTTCGCGACTGGTCTGTGCGATCTCCACCGCCATCGACTCGATGCGATTCACCAATTCGATCGCCGTCGCCGCGACGTCGGGAATGCGCCCGCGCTCCGCCACGGGAATCGTGCCCAGCAGTCGCCCAATTTCTTCGCGATCCGCACGGGCTTGTCGCACGACGCTCACGTACTCGCCCAGCGAATCGTCGCGAGCGGGCGCGATGGGCCGAACGCCTTTGCCACTCGTGCCGCCTCGCGGCATCGCCACCGAACCACCCGCCGGCGTGGGCGCTGACGGCGCGAGCACCCCGCGCAACGGACTGTTGCCCAGACGACCTTGCGCCCGAAGCTCCTCGCGTTTCTTGCGGCTGAACGTGGCGTGTACAGAGTCGGCGACCTCGGAAATCACCTCGCCCAGCATGCGATCCCTGGGCTGTCGCAGCACGTCATGCCAGTCGTACCCGTCGCTCCACAGCTTGGCATACTTCCACGCCATGTAGACCGTCCAGATCGCCGTGACGCCAAAGAATTCGTTGTTCCCAACAATGCCGACCACGATCAGCGCGCCGTTTACAAACAGGTACGGTCCCAGCTTCTTACGATAGGCCTTCACCTGTGGGACTTCCCACCGCGCGCGCTCCTCCATGCCGGGCACAGAGGCGTCATCAGACAACTCGCCCGACCGTGCCGGGCTCAGGCCGCCGGCGAGCGGCGTGAACACCGATGAACCGATACCCGTGCGCGACGAATAGGCTGGTGCCGAATATCCCCGGTTGCCAACCGCTGCGCCGCCCTGATCGGCCATCCGCATGCCGCCAATTGGCGCGCCCTTGAACATGATCGGTGCCGGCACACCCGACGTGCCGGTCGGAATGGGCGTTTCGGGCACGACGCCACTACGCATCGCCTGCA
>JANLVM010000797.1:0-1994 GCA_031364015.1 Gemmatimonadaceae bacterium | reverse complement strand
CCGCCCCCTCGTCGTTCCTGCGCTGACTGTTTCGCGGGTCGTTACTTCTCGATCGATGCCAACCGCACCTTCGCGCGATCGAAGTCGGGATTGAGCGCGATCGCCTGCTTGTAGAGCGATACGGCCTGCGTCTTATTCTTCTTGTCTTCAGCCTCAAGGGCCTGACTCATCGCCATGATGGCCTTGAACTGATTGGGGCTTTTCGCTGCAGGCGTTGACACGCTGGCGGTCTTCAGTGCCGGCAGCTTGAGCCCCGCGTTAACCTTGGACCCCAACTGAATGACCATCTGGAGCAGGTTGTCGGCGTTGCCGGTGACCGATTCGGTGTACTCGATCGCCGATGTTTCGGTGTTCACCGCACGCACATCGATTCGCATATTACGCTTCGGGTCGATGACGAAGGTGCCCATGAGCATGTGACGTGCGCCAAGGGTTTTCCCCATCTTCACTGCAGTCTCCTTGTCCACCCGATCGCTATTCTGCAGATTCTGCTCTTCGATCAAGCTCTGCAGCCGGTCGCGTTCTACGACGCGCACGGCGTTGTTCTGCGCCAGCTCGGTGATGAGCATTTCCGCCATCCCTTTGCTGAGCGGAGCGTACGACGCGTTATCAATCAGCGCCCCGTTGGTGAAATACAGTACAGCGATCGTCGGGCGTTGGTTGGCAGCGGTGCCTTGCGCAAAAACCGGCACAGCCGACACCACCAGCGTCGCTGCGGCAAGCAGCAGCGACCGCGAACGGTTCGACCGACGTAGAGCATTCAGGATCACAGACATGCGAGCACCTGTTTTGAAGGAGAATTCCCAGCACCTCCTACAACGTCGTGCCTCTTGCGCCTTATCGTCAATGGCTGGACCGTAACTCGTTGTCCGTCGACCCAATTTCTTCTGCCTGGACCCCCCGAACGCCATGCCCAAGACCTGCACCTCCTGTGGCACGACTTACCCCGATACCATGGTGTTCTGTCCAACGGACGGCACGTCGCTTCGCATGGACGATGCGGAAGGCGAACTCATCGGTACAGTGATCGCCGACCGCTACCTGGTGAACAAGCTGCTGGGCGAAGGGGGCATGGGAAAAGTGTACCTCGCGCAGCACGTCCGGCTGCCGCAGCAAGCGGCTATCAAAGTGTTGCACCACGATATGGTCAAAGACGCGGGTGCCGTGGCGCGATTCAATCGGGAGGCCGCCAATGCCGCGCGCATCGAACACGATCGCGTGGCGCGTGTGTTCGACTTTGGTGAAACGAGCGATGGGCTGGTCTACATCGCTATGGAGTTCGTACCTGGCATGACGTTGCGAGGCGTACTGGACCAGGCTGGCCGGTTGTCCCCCGTGCGAGCGGCCAATTTGGTGTATCAGGTTGCGGAAGGGCTCGATGCCGCGCACCGATTGAGCATTGTGCACCGCGATCTCAAACCCGACAACATTCTGGTCATTACCGACGAGAGCGGTATCGATCGTTGCAAAGTGGTGGACTTCGGCATCGCCAAGCTGACGAACGGCTCGGAAACGCAACTCACGCAGGTTGGAATGCTGGTGGGCACTCCAGAGTTCATGAGTCCTGAGCAAGTATTGGGCGAACAACTCGACGGGCGCAGCGATGTTTACGCACTCGCACTCGTGGCGTATGAAATGTTTGCGGGGGATTTGCCATTCGAGGGCAATACGCCCGAACGCAAGCTCACCGCTCGACTGATTCACGATCCGCGGCCTCTCGCGGTGGTCGCACCCGATGTGGAGTGGCCGATGGCCTTGCAGGCCGCGTTCGATCGCGCGCTCGTGCGTGAACCCGAGGGACGCACCGCCACGGCCATGGCGTTTGCCGATGAGCTGGTCAGCGCTGTGGAAGCGTGGACGGGCGCCTCGGTGTTCCGCACCAGAACGCCGATGTCGACGCCAGCTATTGTGCTCGCCGCGAGGGAAAGCACGAGTACATCGGCGCGCAAGACACCCGCGTCGACACCTACACTTGCCCCCCCGCAGTCTGCGAC
>JANLVM010000788.1:0-3197 GCA_031364015.1 Gemmatimonadaceae bacterium | reverse complement strand
GCGTATCGGTATTGGATCACCGTGTATGCGGTGTGTGATGACTACGATTGATCCCGTCACCGGCAAAACGGGAATCGAGCCGCTGCGCATGTTGGCCACGTATCGGCGTCAGGATGGGCACGTGATATTTGGCATGAATGCGACCAACGAGGGGCCTGGCGTCATCCACGTTGGCGAAAGGGTGGATTTCGTCTCTTAGGGCAGCTCGGGCCGCCTCAGGTGAAAGTCGGTCGCATGCTGAAACTGATGGGCCACGGACAGAATCTTGTCGTCGTTAAACAAGTTGCCGGTGATGACCGCGCAGATCGGCTGTGGCTTGTAGGTCGGCGGCGGTGGCGCCGCCGCAGTATCCGCTCCACCACGGCCGCCGCCGCCGCCGCCGCCGCCAAACTGCGGCACATCGAACTTGTACGGCACCACCGCGCAGGGGTGGCCTGTTTGCGCGTTCGGCCCTACGTCGGCATTTGGCGCACCAATGTACAAGTCGAGGTCCTTCATGTACTCGCCCCACTTGCCGACCAGCACCATACGTCGCCGCTGATTTTGCATGAACTCGAACGCGCGTGTTGTGCGACCGCCGACAAAACGCGGATTCCAGTCGGCAGGCGCCATCGGGCTGGTGGTCGCTGGCGGATTGCCGAACGGTGTGTTGTTGGTGCGGCCGCCCGTGCCTGGTTCGGGGAGTGCATTCAAGTCCAGTCCGATTTCCTTCGCCTTGCGCTGCACGTACGAGTCAAACGCCGCAGCATACTCGATATTGAGTCCGCCGCCTCCAACGCCTGGAACGGTTGGACGAGGTCCAACGTCTTTGGGCGTCATCCCCAAATCACGGAGTTTGGCCACCAGCTCTTTGGGGGCGTTTGGATCGACGCCGATGCGTAATGACGCGAGCTTGATATGGCGATCAAACTGAAACGGCGTGGTGAGGGTCGAAGGGTCTTTCTCGTCCACGCCGTGGTAGGCATTGAATACCATGGCACAGTCTTCAATCGTGCGGCACATCGGTCCTACGCGATCCATCGACCATGCCAGCACCATGCCGCCGGAGCGCGACGACCGACCGAACGTGGGACGCAGTGCACTGAGTCCGCACCGAATGGCCGGGGAGACAATGGATCCCTGCGTTTCCGTCCCGATACTGAACGCGACGCAACCGGCGGCGGTCGCCGACGCCGGACCCGCCGACGAACCGCTTGAGCCGATGTTGAGATTCCATGGATTGTTGGTTCGGCCACGAAACCACTGATCGTTCTGCGCGAAGAGTCCCGTAGCAAGCTTCGCAATGAGCACCGCGCCGGCATCACGCAAACGCACCACGATCTCCGCGTCTTCGTCGATGATACGATTTTCAAAGTCGGCCGCGCCCCAAGTGGTGGGCACGCCTTTAGTGGAAAACAGATCTTTGACACCGTACGGAAGACCGTGCAATGGCCCCCGATATCTGCCCGCCGCGATTTCCGCATCGGCCTTAGCCGCTTCAGCAGTGGCCGATGCTTCCATGATCGTGACGGCACACAGCAGCGTCGGATTCAGTCGCTTGAGGCGCTCAAGATAAATCGCAGTGAGTCGCGCCGACGTGATTTTGCGCGCTTTGAGCAGCGCTGAAAGTCGATGCGCGGGCAGGAACGCGATGTCGTCGTCGGATGTCGGGATAGCTCCGCTGTACTTCTCGACGGTAAAGATCGCGCGATCGAACGCCGCGCGACCGCGCTCTTTTGCGAGCTTCTCCATCAAGGCGCCGGTGCCGCCGGGATACGCCTGGAATTGCAGGGCAGGGGCTTCGCCGTTGCCAAGCGCCAGGGGTGGTATGGCGGGCGGTTGGAAGAGACTCAACGGCAGTTCGGCGTCCGGCATCCAGGAGTCCAGCGACGGCATGGGAGTGCCCTGCGCACGTGCCGACTCAACGCCAAATGAACTCGCGGCCGCTGCGACGAGCGAATAGAACATGAATTGTCGGCGGTCGATACCAGAGGTGGCTTCGAGCTCTTCTGCCATGGCAGCCACCAAGGCCTCTGACGCGTCCAAACGTTCTTCGGTGGTGCTCATGCCACGTCTCCGTACAGGTGTGCCATCTCGATGAATCGGGAGGGGTGACGATGCCATCGTCTCCCCGGACGTCCGAGAATACCGCGTCGCTCGACGTCGCGTCAGTGCGGGGTTGGTGGAACTCCGCGTGTCCAACGGGTACCTTCGCCTGACGGTTCAGCGTGTCCCACCCCCGTCGGAGGTCGCGTGCAGCTGTCGATTCTTGCTGTCAACTTTGGATACGCGGTGTTCGGCGTGGTGCTGATGTTTCTCAGCTACCGGCTGATCGATATGCTCACACCACAAGTTGATTTCCCGGAGGAACTCAAAAAGGGAAACGTAGCGGTGGCAATTTTCATTGCCGCGATCTTCGTGTCGATCGCGCTCATCATTGGCAACTCCCTCAATTGAGTCGGCGCTCAAGGGCCTGGCGACGATTGCGGCTGTGGTCGATCGGTGCGCTCTTGCTGGCACCGTTGCACACCGTGACGGCGCAGCGTTCGGGTGCGGCGCAGAAGCTCGTGACGTCTCGCTACGATCCGATCTTCCGGAAATATTCCAAGCGCTATTTCAGCGTGGCGTTCGATTGGCGCTACTTCAAGGCGCAAGCGATGGCCGAAAGCGATCTCAATCCGCAGGCACGCAGTCGGGTCGGCGCGCGCGGGCTGATGCAGTTGATGCCCTCCACCTATCAGGCAATCGCGACGAATCGTCGCGACTTCACCTCCATCGACGATCCGGAGTGGAACATCGCCGCGGGCATTTTGCACGACCGCGATACGTGGCGCATGTGGGAAAAGGCTGTGCCAGCCGACGAGCGGCATCCGTTCATGTTCGGAACGTACAATGCGGGTGAGGGTCCGATCACACGCGCGGCGGCGATGGCTCGCGCGAAAAAGCTCGATCACGCGCGTTGGCCGAGCATTGAGCAAGTGGCGCCCGAGATTCCCCGGTGGCGCTATCAGGAGACGCTGGGATATGTCCGCAAGATCGGCACGAACTATGAAGTACTGAAGAACACCCGCTAGCGTGCTTTCCAGAGCATGTTCGTAGCCATCGGCGATGGCCCGCGCGAGTGGGACCATCACGGCGAAACGACCAAGGCCACCAGCGAGTTGGCGGCCTTGGTCATGATTGATGATGCTTTTAAGCTCCCGGGGAGGGACTCGAAC
>JANLVM010000734.1:0-1964 GCA_031364015.1 Gemmatimonadaceae bacterium | reverse complement strand
TTTTTCTAAACTGAACAGTATTACGACTAGCCGGACTCGACACCGCTCGCGCGGGCGCGCCTATTTTACAGGTCCGCTTTCCTCTCGTAGCCCGCCTGGAGCCTCGATGCGCCGCTCGTTCGTCGTCACCGGTCTGTTCACCGGACTTTGCCTCGCCAACTCGCTCGGCGCCTTACAGCCACCAACCCAACCGCCTGCCGGACGAGGCGGTGGCGGCGGTTTTCGTGGTGGCACCGCTATCAAAGAGGGCGAGAGCTGCCCGCCTGGCACCACAGAGATCCGTCCGCGCAGCTGCTTAGCTCCTGAAACGCCAGCACCCAGCATTCTCGACTATCGGCCCAAGTCCACGCTGGTCGCGCCGGGAACGATGGTACGAACCGCGAAGTTCCCGGCGATCGATTTCCATGGGCATCCCGGCGGATTGCTCGCAACGACGGAAAGTCTGGCGCGACTGGGCGCGTCACTCGACAGTCTGAACGTGCGCATGATGATCGCCGCCGACAACATGTCGGGTGATCGGCTCAAGCGCGTGATGGACACACTGCGCGCGTCGTCGAAAATGAAGGATCGCGTGCGGGTGCTGACGGGCATCAGCTTCCAGAACGTCGGTCCAGGGTGGGCCGAGAAGGCCATTGCGCAACTGGAGGCCGATGTCGCCGCTGGTGCCGTTGGCGTTGGAGAAATTGGCAAGGGATTCGGCCTGAGCACGCGCAAGCCCGACGGCAGTCGTCTCAAGATGGACGACCCTGAACTCACGCCGATCTGGGCGGCATGCGCGCGCCTCAAGCTGCCCGTGTTCATTCACACCGGCGATCCGGCGGAGTTCTTCAAGCCAGCCGATCTCACCAACGAACGGTGGCTTGAGATTGCACTGTTCCCCGAGCGACGTTATCCGCAGGATCGGTTCCCGAGCTTCGAGGCACTGGTGACCGAGCGGAACAATCTGTTCCGCAACAATCCGAAAACCACCTTCGTGACCGCACACCTCGGCTGGCAGGCCAACGATCTTGGCACATTCGGCAAGCTGCTCACCGAGATGCCAAACGTGTACAGCGAAGTCGGTGCCGTGTTGTACGATATTGGCCGACAGCCGCGCGCGGCGCACGACTTCTTTGTGAAGTTCCAGGATCGCATTCTGTTCGGGAAGGATTCATTTCAACCCGACGAGTATCCGTACTACTGGCGCGTGTTTGAAACGCGCGACGATTACTTCGACTACTACCGCGCCTATCACGCGTTCTGGAAGCTGTACGGCATCGCACTTCCCGATGCGGTGCTCAAGAAAGTGTACTACCAGAATGCGCTTCGGCTCATGCCCGCGGTGTCGTCGGCGGGATTTCCCAAGTAGCGCGCGTTCGCGACGGTGGATCGTCGGACGCTGCTATCGCGCTACTCGATTTCCCGCGATCCACACCGACTGAATGCGTCGCAGATTGCTGATGCGTTCCAGCGGCGACGCATCGAGCACCACGAAGTCGGCCCACTTGCCCGGTTCCAGTGTGCCAACCTCGCGATCGATGCGCATGCAGCGCGCAGCCTCGCGCGTGGCCGACGCCAGCGCCTGGCGCGGCGTTAACCCGGCCTCCACCATCATCTCGAGCTCCATCAGCTCGAAGTAGCCCTGGAAACGTCCCGTGGGCCCCGTGTCGGTGCCCATCGCAATCGACACGCCGGCATCGGACAGCGCCTTGAGGTTGCGACTGGCCAGCGGGAGCTGCGCCTTGTAACGCTGGGCACTCGCATTGGTGCGCACGGCCTGCTGCCGCGCCGGCTCTTGCAACATCGTCACCCACTGGCGATTGGCGTGGGCGAGAAATTGTGTATCCGCAAAGAATGCCGGGATCGACTCGTACACAAACGTCGACACTTCACGCATAAGGGTTGGCGAGTAGCACACCCCCTTCGTCTTGAGTGCACTCACGAACTCGGCGTCCACCGGCACATCGCGCACGCTGTGCGCCATG
>JANLVM010000656.1:0-3628 GCA_031364015.1 Gemmatimonadaceae bacterium | reverse complement strand
ATGGGCAATGATGGACGCGTATCTTGCAACGCGCTGCGAATGACCCGACGTGTATGGGTCGCGCATTTCAACGGTTTGTACAAGCAGTGTGAGTAGCTCTTGGTTGTATTTTCTTAGCTGGATCGTCGCATGATTCAGTTGGCGCAAACCAAAAATCAAGAAAGCGATAAAGAGTGCCCCAGCGTAACTGAATCGACTATACACCAGCGCGAACGCGTGTACCCAAGGGATCGAAACTGCATAATTCACTAACGACCCCATGACGTTGTCGCGCCACACGACCAAAACGTTTTTTCGTTCGCTAATCGACACGACTGCCGCGACGGAAAGTGTGTTGACCAGTAGGTAGGCCATCACGGCACCAGCTTCGGGAACCGGTTGGAGCTGCTCTCTTATCTGAAGAGACTCGCCGCCGAGCAGACTAAAAACTGATACTGCCGCCGATGCAGCGAGCGACTGTTGCGCAATATTGAAGATTCTCTTAATTGCTTTTTGCTTTTTCTTGTTGAACTCTGCGAAACAGACTGCGGCAGCGACGAGAGCAACGGTGGGCCATGATGGATAAAGGATTACGGCAACCAAGAACGGCGCTAGCGTGGCAGCGCCGGTCGTAGTGCTGTTCAACTTGTAGTTGAAGAAGTGGGCGAATGCACCAAGCAGTGCAAAGCTTGCCGCCCCCCCAAAGAGCTCACGATCTATTTGCGGCTCGCGCAGGATTAGCCCGGCCAGCACCAAAAGCGCGCTGGCGACAACAAGACTAACGAATACGAGTACTCGCTTGGGCATGGGAAGGAAGAATGCCCCCCGTCATCACGGATTAACCCCAGTTATGGCTGTCAGCCAAAACGAACGACCAAACTGCGCTCACGAGCTGGGCCAGAAATGCCATAATGCGTCACCTCCCATCGGGTCAGTCACGTTGTCCCGCTCGGGACTGCACGTGCTATCGAGGTTTGGCTCCGCTCATACTGCTTGGCCTGCCCGCTCGGCTCCGCTCTACCGGAATGACGGGGGACTTTTTTGGTTATCGTCTATGGTGACGATGAAGGTTTGTGCTGCCCAATGCGGAATGCATCAAACAGTTTCATGTTCAACGATCAAGATGCATCCAGCGGTTGGTGGCGTCGAGCACTGCCAACACCGCACTGGTTTCCTTGCTCTCTCGCACTTCGCAGCTTCCGGTCAGTACCGCGTTCTCGCGACCAAGTCGCGCGATGACACTGACGAAAATGAACTCGCGATCAAATGCCGCGATCAGCTTCGATCCTTCCAGTGCCAAACTCCGGTCGCCGCCGGGTGTCGCCTTCATCGACTCTACGATAGCCAGCACCGCAGCGCGCGCGGCAAGATCAACGCGCCAACGCTCGCTCTCCTGCCCTTCCGTCTCACCGAAGTACTCCTGGCCATCCCGGCTCAGCGTGACGCGGCAGAGAACACCCAGCGTTCGCGATCGACGCACTTCGACGTCTTCGAAAATCAGCTTACGTCGCCCAACAATCTGAGTATCGGCAACCGGCGCGGAAGCCGTAGCAAGCCCAGCCATTGAGGCGGCATGCGCCGCCGCTTCAGCTGCCGCTGCCTGAGACGACACGTACGCCGGCGAGGCGACCCCTGGGATCGCTCCCGACGGCATTGGTGGCGCGCTCGACACCGCTCTCGGCGGCGCCTGAGGTGTGTCGGCCGCACGGACTGGGTCCAGCGACTGCGCGATGCTCACCTTTCTATGGTTGATCCGCAACCCCAACTGAGCCATTAGCGCGCTCTCGATATTGCGCACCATGTTCTTGGGGACGATTTCGTTCGTCGTCAGAACGTGGATTTCGTCGATCGCGCCACTGTCGCTGGGCACAATTCGCACCGACAGCACGCCGGGAAGGGTCGAGATCAGTTCTTCAGCCCGCCGCAATGGGAGGACGCTCCCGACTACCGAACTTGCCGACACGGGCGATGACGGCGAGCTCGGGCCAAAATTGATTGGGATCGACAGATAGGGCTCCGCGGAGGGATCGAACCAACGGTGGTCGGCCGACTGGATCGAGTGCCAATATGTGGACAAGTCCTCAGGAGAGCAAGACGTGAAATTCTCCAAGGCGTTGTCCGGCATGGACGTATCAGTTGGCACCTCAACCTTCGTCTAGGGCGATCTGGCCCTCCCCCTCGAAACTTTCCACAACGACCCCGTACTCGCGCAGCTTTCGGTACAGCGTCCGCTCGCCAATCCCAAGCCGCTCGGCGGCCTTCCGACGATTTCCGAAGGTCTCCCGGAGCGCCGCCAAGATGGCCATGCGCTCGATCTCGGCCATCGTCATCCCCGGGCTCAGTGTGATTCCCGCAGGCGGCACTTGTTGGTCGCGCGGCTCGATTCCGCGTACCAATCCCATCGGGGGCGTAACGTCGGCGAACGCGGCCGTACCGTCCGACGACGCTCGGACTTCTCCGACCCACGCCGGTGCAGACACGCGTCCTTCCATGTCCATTCGACGACGCAACTCCTCGACCTGTAACTTGAGTTCGACGAGCGAGCGTACGATGAATTCGAACTCACGCCCCGGCGGGCGTTCCCCGTGGTGTACGTACGCACCGACCCGCACGGGGAGCAGCCGCTGACCACCCCCCTCACGTATGGAGCGTGGGATATCATCCGCCACGATCTCGCGCCCGTGCGCGAGTACCACCATGCTCTCGATGAGGTTGCGCAGCTCACGCACGTTGCCTGGCCACGCATACTCCGCGAGTCGACCCATCGCTTCAGCGGCGATGCCGTGAAACGGCCGGTCGTGTTGTCGCGAGAACTCAGAGACAAAGCGGCGTACCAGCAGCGGGATGTCGTCACGCCGCTCACGCAGCGGCGGCAAGTAAATGCGCAGGACATTGAGTCGATAGTACAAATCGGCGCGAAATCCACCCTCCTCAACGTGTTCGCTGAGGGGACGATTGGTGGCCGCCACCACACGCACATCGATGGGGATTGCCTGCACGCCGCCCACCCGCGTCACTTCGCGCTCTTCCAACACACGCAGCAACTTGACCTGCGTGCTTAGCGGCACATCGCCTATTTCGTCAAGAAACAGGGTGCCTGAATCGGCCAATTCGAAGCGCCCCAGCCGACGATCGGCGGCACCGGTGAACGCCCCCTTCTCGTGTCCGAACAACTCACTTTCGAGCAAGCTTTCCGGTAGCGCCCCCACATTCACCGCGATGAACGGTTTCGCCCGTCGCGGACCGAGTCGATGAATGGCTCGCGCCACCAGCTCCTTGCCGGTGCCGCTCTCACCTTCGATGAGCACCGTACTCGACACGGGCGCAATCTGCTCGACCTTCACCAACACTTCGCGAATGGGTTCCGACTCGCCGACAAGTCCGGTCAGCTCGGCCAGACGCTGGCGTTCGAGTCGACGACGAATACCGTCGACGACGTCGCTGATCACGACGGGCTTGGGCCATGTCTCAGCGTACCCAAGCTCACGCAACCGCTCGCGCATCGAGGGGTCGGAGACATCGGTGAAGCCCACCACCGGCACGCTGTCCCACAGCTGCTGTCGCACGACGGCGACGTTGGCTGGATCGAGAAGTGCGCCCGTCAACACCAGCAGATCAGGCGCGGCGCGCCGCAAATCGCCGCGCACGT
>JANLVM010000647.1:0-2592 GCA_031364015.1 Gemmatimonadaceae bacterium | reverse complement strand
CACCGAATTCGGATAGCGGCTCTGTCCATCGGCGACTGATGACAACACGGCAGTAGCAAGTATCACGCAGAGCGTTCGACAACGCATGGGGTCTCTCACGGGTAGTTGGAAGATCGAAATGGCATGTTCCGCAGTTGCGCTCACGGGAGGGGTACGGAACACACCGGGGTGGTGCCCGCGTTCAACTGCACAATGATGTCGCAGTCCTTGAACACGATGGGTTTCCCTGGAACGGTAGCGCGCACGAGGAAGAATCCCTCGCTGGGGGATGCTGACCACTTGTCTAGGTTCGGGGCGCTCTGGCGGGAGATAAACACGGCCGGACGCCCTGGTTCATTCCCGTCGCCCCCATTCCCCGCAAACATCTCAACAATGGTATTTGGATCGAAAGCTCCCGTGCCGACGAGCTGAATTTCGATCGGCCCCTGGGAGTTACCGGGAGTGAGTCGCAACGGACCGAGGGAAATGATCTGTCCAAGTGTGGGTTTGACGTTGAACCGGATCTCACGAATCTTCCCCAAAGCGACGGGGGCCGTGAACGTATACGTTCCACCCGCAAGGTCTGGCGATTCGTACACTCCGCCGAGATCAGTGGTAGCCGAGCCGTTGGTCGGACCCGCTATCGTAATTGAGACTCCCGGAAGATTGGTAGTCGAACCACCCCGGTTGACCTGCACGACCACGCCACGAATCACTCCCAGATTCAACGGAGGATTCACCGCAATCGCGCTGACCGTTTGGTCAAAAGTACCGATGGTGAGCGTTCCGGAGTAGGTTGTACGCGTCGGCCCCAGGGTCCAGAATGTGCTTGCATCACCACTCACATTCGTCGATGGAGTCACCGGGCTGAAGGACGAGCCGGCGGGAAAGCTGGCCGCCGCGAACGACACCGGCACGCCGACCAACGGAACGCCTCCCACGCCAGTCACGCGAACGTCCAGCGGAAGCTGCGTCGACGCGCGACCGTTCGTGGTGGTCGTCAAAACCTGCACGAGCGGCGCCGCAGCCGACGCCGTAAATGGGAGCACCTGACCCGGCAGGGCCAGTTGGGCCTTGGCCGTCAACGCCTGCGTACCTAACGCGGGACCCAAGGTCCACGACGCAAGCCGAGCGATTCCCGCTGCATCGGTGGTGCGCACCACCGACACCGGACTTGGACTTCCATTTATCGTGCCGTTTCCCGCCGATGCTACAAATGTCACGTCAATGCCGGGGGCCGGTGCTCCGGAGGCCTTCTTCACGCGAACGCTTGGCGGACTCCCCACGGGCGCCAGGATCGTACCTGCTTGTGACGTTTGGCCCGTCTCCGACTCGATCGCCGCGACTGGATTCGTTACCGTGGCGCGGAAGAGAGCCGGCTGACCCGTGGCCGCCGACCCCGGGATAGTGGCCGATACTTCCTGCGTCCCTTCTATTGGCCCGAGAGTCCAACTGACGGATGCGTACCCTTGCGAGTCGGTGTTCACCGGCGCATTGCTCGAAACGCTTCCCTGGCCGCTGGTGACCGCGAACTGCACCGGCACCCCAGGAACTCCGGCACCACCCGACGCCAGCGCACGCACTCGCGGCGCATCGCTGGCGCTGGCGCCGACAATGCCATTCTGCGCGGTGCTCGACACGGCGGATAGCGACGCCACACTCGGGCCTCCGACGGTAACGTTTATTCCGCCGAAGACTCCATCAATGGCCGCCACAATCGTAGCCGTTCCGGCGCCCATCGCAGTCACCAGTCCTCCCTGCGACGACACCGTCGCAATGGCGGTGTTCGAACTCGACCAAGCAACAGGGCGACCGACCACCGGCGCACGTGCGCAGTCCAGCGCCGTTGCCGATGCCTGCGTGGTTCCACCGATCGAGAGCGTAGCGACTCCAAGCTGCACCGCCACGCTGGCGACTGGTGCGCTGACCGTCAGCGTTTTCGTATCAGAACGCCCTTCGCTGGTTGCCGTAATATCCGCGCCGCCTAACGATATTCCGCTAACGACTCCCGCACCAGATACGCTCGCCACCGGAGCGTTCGACGTTGACCAGCTGACGATTCGGCCGCTGAGCGCATTGCCAGCCGTGTCGCGGAGACTGGCTTGCCCCTGCATGGTCTGGTTGATGCTCAGGCAAACGGAGGGAAATGAAACCGTCACGCTGGCGACAGAATTCTGCGCCGGAAGAACGGTAAGGGTGATCTGGTCGCGAATCGAGGCGTTAACAGACGAAATTGCGGAAATGGTCGCCGTTCCAGCGCCACGGGCGGTGACAACGCCGTTGGCAGACACGGTGGTCACAGAAACATTCGAGGTCGTCCAATTGACAATTGTGGAAAGCCCCGCGTCAGCGACAACCGCGGCGGACAGCGCCACCATGGTTCCCACAGAAATCGGCTGCGTCGGTCTAGGCTGAATCGTCACGCTAATGACGTCGGCAACCGTGATCCGTGCAACGCCACTCGCCGTCGCCGATCCCGATGCATTGCTGGCCGTCGCCGTGACGTTTGTCACACCTCGGCCGACTGCCCGCACGTTTACAGTCGCTCCAGTACCCTCGACGACAGCCACTGCTTGATTCTGCGAAGTCCAGCTAATCAGGGCGGCAGGGACT
>JANLVM010000582.1:0-2485 GCA_031364015.1 Gemmatimonadaceae bacterium | reverse complement strand
GGAACTGCGAGGCAAAAATCAGCACGCCAATGCCGCCCAACATACCGTGAATGACCGCTGGAGACACGGCGCGGAACAGTTGGCCGATCTTGAACAAGCCCGCCGTGAGTTGCAGTAGGCCGGCCAATAGCACGATGATCCCAAGCTTGGCTACGCCGAACTGTTGCACCAGTTGGAAAACGATCACCGCCAGTCCCGCCGCCGGACCACTCACCTGCAGCGGTGACCCGGCGATCGAACCCACCACCAAACCACCAATGATGCCCGTGACCAGACCAGCAGCGGGCGGAAGTCCCGACGCGATGGCGATGCCCATGCACAGCGGCAGCGCCACCAGGAAGACGACCACTGATGCCAGCGCGTCCTTGGGCAACGCTTCGCGCCAGTGCGGCCACGTTGTCGCGGACATGATTAGATCGCCACCATGTTGGATCGATTGCCGAGACGCGACTCGTCAACCTTGACCTGATCCATGCGGAGGAACTGTCCCTGGGCCGGATCGAAAGCGAACACCTCGCCTGTTTCGATCTTGTAGACCCACCCGTGCAGCTTGATCTTGCCGCGAGCCAGTCGCGCGGACACCGACGGATGCGTTCTCAGATTCTCCAGTTGCGCCAGCACGTTTTCCTGCACGCAGGCCGAGACCCGTCTCTCGCCCTCGAGCCCCTCATAGTTCTCCTTCATCACGCGCCTGGTGCTTTCGGCGTGCCCCAGCCAACTGCGCACTGCCGGAAGGTCCGCCGTCATCGATTCGTCCAGCAGTCCCTTCATCGCACCACAGTGCGAGTGCCCGCAGATAATAATGTCCGCCACCCCGAGACCCGCCACGGCAAACTCGACCGTCGCAGCTTCGCCGCCCTGCGAGGAACCATAGGGTGGGATGATGTTGCCGGCGTTGCGGAGGATGAACAGGTCTCCCGGCTCGGTTTGTGTGATGAGGTTGGGGTTGATACGCGAGTCGGAGCAGGTGATGAACAGCGCATCGGGCGACTGACCGCCGGCGAGACGCTCGAAGAGTTCACGCTGCGTGCTGAAAATCGTGCTTTGGAATTGATGAAGACCGTCGATGAGTTTTTGCATGGTCGGTGGTGTTCGAGTGTGAGAGTGCGTGGACGTCAGTGTTTCGACCAAACTTCCCGGGCCAGTCGCAGATCGCGTTTCATGTCGCTGGTAGCCTCCGGGTCGGCTTCCAGCAACCGCAGTCCATCAAGGAGCCACCGTGCCAGTTGCGGATTGGCCAGTCGGTAGTGTACGTGGCGTCCATCACGACGTTCCAAGACGATTCGCCGCGCACGGAGCCTGCTCAAGTGTTGCGAGGTGCCCGACGACGTGATCTGCAGCAAGGCCGCCAGCGAGGCGACATCGAGCTCACCCCCACCGAGCTCCTCGACGATACGCAGCCGATGCGGATGGTCCAGCATCGACAGCATCTCGGCGAGCTGCTGACTAGCATATGATCGGAATGGCATGCGCACACTCTCCGGGAAACGACGAATTCGACCTGACGAGCGGATGGCGCTTCTATGCAAATGTTTACATATTTGCATATGTGAATCTTTGCACCTGACACGCCTTCGCACAAGTCCCCCCCTCACTCGCCCGATCGTGATGCGATTTTCTTCTCTTATAGTGATCGCCCCGCTGCTCACCGCGTGGGCTCCGGCACTCGCCGCCCAAACGCCCTGGATTTCCCGGCATCAGAACGCCGTGTGGCTTGGCACCTTCGTCGATCAGCCGCTTCACCCGCGGTGGGCGCTATGGTTTGATGGGCAGTGGCGACGGCTCGACGCCGGCCAGCAACCGCAGCAAGTGCTCATTCGACCGGGCGTGCTGTTCACGGTGGCTCCCGGCGTGCGATTGGGGGCGGGATATGCCTACGTCGCCACCGCTCCGTACGGCGCGCTCCCCCTCGCGCATCCCAGCCGCGAACACCGTAGCTGGCAGCAACTCTCGCTCACGCACACAGTAGGCAGCGTCTCGGTTAGCCACCGGTACCGGCTGGAGCAGCGGTGGGTGACGGCGCTACGCCCCAACGACGCGGCGCTCACACGCGTCGCGGCTCGGCCAACCTACGCCAACCGGGCCCGGTACATGGGGCGTGTGCAGGGACCGCTGTCGCCGATACGCGTAAAGGGGCGCCCGCTGTTGGCCTTCGCCTGGGATGAACTGCTGATGCCAATCGGCGGCGGCGGTGCCTCATTGCAGGTCACGCAGAACCGTGCGGCGGTCGGGATTGGCCTGCCCCTCGACGCGCGTCAACGCCTCGAGATTGGCTACATGAATCTCTGGAACGCGTTGCCGACACGGCGCGCGAATGAAGTGAACCACACGCTGACGGTCTCGTGGTTTTGGACGCCCCCAGCACCTCGCAATTGACCGCTGTCCGGCGGGATGTCGTCCGTCGCCCTCTCTTCCCTGTGCCTCCACGATGCCCTTCGGGGCAACACCAGGGACCAGCCAGTTCCGGCTTCCTTGGGTCGGGCGA
>JANLVM010000942.1:0-2306 GCA_031364015.1 Gemmatimonadaceae bacterium | reverse complement strand
AGCACGTGCGCCTGGCGCTCGGCGAGGTCGCAGGCGAAACCGCACGCGACGCCGCCAGCTCGGAAGCGCGCCGAGCGGCGGTCGAGACCGGCCTCCCCTGGGACGTGGTCGTCAACGATGTCGATCCGCAGGGGGAGCTGACGCGCATCGCCGGACGACGGACGCTCTGGTTGTGGGGCCTCGTCCTCCTGATCGGCGTCACGGGCGGAGGGTTCGTCATCATCGCGCGCAGTGTCATGCGCGATCTGGCGGTCGCGCGGCTGCAGTCCGATTTCGTGTCCGCCGTGTCGCACGAGTTCCGCACGCCGCTCACCTCGCTCCGCCAGCTCACCGAAGTCCTGCTCGACGGACGCGTGGGTGCCGAGGAGCGCCGCGAGACCTACTATCGCGCGCTCGCGCGACAGACCGAGCGGCTGCACCGGCTGGTGGAGAGCCTGCTTGACTTCGGTCGCATGGAAGCGGGCAGCTCGCCCTACCGGCTGGAACCGCTCGACGCCTGCGCGCTGATTCGTTCGGTGGTCGAGGAGTTCGAGCAGGACAGCGCCGCGAACGGATACCACGTGGAGCTGCAGGTGGATGGCCTCCAGGGTGCCGCGCCGACGGTTGCGGGCGATCGCGAGGCGCTGACGCACGCCGTCTGGAATCTTCTCGACAACGCCGTGAAGTACTCCCCCGAGTGCCGGACGGTGTGGGTCGAGGTCGAACGAGCCGGATCGCGTCTGGCCATCCGGGTGCGCGACCGCGGACTCGGCGTCCCGCGCCATGAGCACGCGGATATCTTCAGGCGATTCGTGCGCGGCGCCGACGCGAAAACGCAGGGCATCAAAGGCACCGGCATCGGCCTCGCCATGGTGCAGCACATCGTCTTTGCCCACGGCGGAGAGGTCCTGGTGGCGAGTGAACCAGGCGCTGGCAGTACCTTCACGCTCGTGCTGCCACTGGTGGACGCATGTCCCGCATCCTGATCGTCGAAGACGAGCCCGACATCGCTCTGGGGCTGAGCGACGACCTGACGATAGAGGGGCATCAGGTCGAGGTGGTGGGAGACGGCGAGACGGCCGTCCGGCGCGGGCGCGAACCCGGGTGGGATCTGATCGTGCTCGACGTCATGCTGCCTCGGAAGGACGGCTTCGATGTCTGTCGCGATCTGCGAAGAGGCGGTGTGCTGACCCCGATCATTCTGCTGACGGCAAAGACCCAGGAAACCGAGAAGGTTCTGGGCCTCGAGCTTGGCGCGGACGACTACGTGACCAAGCCGTTCAGCCCGCGCGAGCTGCGCGCCCGCATCAAGGCGGTGCTGCGCCGGCAGTCGCCAGGCTCCGGCGAGACCTTCCGCTTTGGCGACGTGGATGTCGATTTCTCGCGCGCGCAAGTGCGTCGTGATGGGCGGACGGTTGACCTCACAAAGCTGGAGTTCAAGCTCCTCGAGACGTTCATTCGCCGGCGCGGCCGGCTCCTCACGCGCGATCAGTTGCTCGAAGCCGCCTGGGACCACAACACGCACGTGACCGACCGCGCCGTGGACGCGCACATCGTCAATCTGCGCCGGAAGATCGAGCCGCATCCGGCCGAGCCGCGTTTCCTGCAGAGCGTGCGAGGACTTGGGTACCGGTTCGATGGCTGAAAGCCTCACGAGATCTTCATGGTGCCGTCATCGCGATCTCGCAGTCGTCCGCCAGAGTGGAGACAGGAGACAACTATGAGAGTCATGCCACTCGTGCGCGTTGGGATCGTGACGGTGCTGGTCAGCGTCAGCCTGTCGGCGCAGAATCTGAGCGTTGAACTTCAGCGAATCACGCAACAGGCGACCGTCACAGGCGACCTGCGCGCGGCGATCGAAGGCTACAAGAGGATTGTGGCCAGGGCCGGTTCGAACCGCGAGGTTGCGGCCCAGGCACTGGTCCGGATGGCCGAGGCGCATCAGAAGCTCGGTGATACGGAGTCCAAGAAGATCTATGAACAGCTACTCCGGGACTATGCGGATCAGAAGGATGCCGTCGCGATCGCACGGACACGGCTGCGTCAGTCCGAACTTGCGCAACGCCAGGGCGACAAGGCCTTTCGAATGGTGTGGTCTGTCGGCGTGGGAAAATCGGGTGGAAACATTGCTCAGGATGGCCGCCGTCTGTCGTACTACGACGGCTGCAACGCGGCACTGCACGATCTGGCGGACGGCACGAATCGCCTGCTGACCAAACCAGGGGAATGTACCGATTGGCTGGCAATCTCGAGAGACGGCAGCCAGGTCGCCTACAACGGACGCACCACACAAACCACCTACTCCGAACTTCGATTGGCATCCCTGC
>JANLVM010000480.1:0-4867 GCA_031364015.1 Gemmatimonadaceae bacterium | reverse complement strand
CGTTTCCGTGAAGCGTGAGAGCGTGGCGGGATCGAGATCGCGTAGATCAACCGTGAGCACCACCTGCGCTGGAATGACGTTGGTGGTGTTGGGCAACACGGTGAGCCGACCGACCGTCGCCACTTGGCGTCCCGGTTCTGCGGTAATGGCGTCATTCACCGCCACGGTAAACTTCGCGGCCGCGAGCATCGCGTCCTGTCGCTGATTCATGGGGGTGGCACCGGCATGATTGGCGAAGCCGGTGATCGTGACCTCGAACCAGCGCAACCCAACGATGCCCTGCACGACGCCAATTTGCAGTCCGGCCTTCTCGAGCAGTCCGCCTTGTTCGATGTGCAGCTCGATGTAGCAGGCGTAATCGCCGCGCTTCTTGATTGCGTCGCGCAAGCGCGCCGCATCGCCACCGACCAGACCGATGCCTTCGCGTATGGTCTTGCCGGAGCGCGCCACCTTGTCGAGATCGGCGTCGGTAAGATCACCGATGGCGAGCTTGCTGCCAATGGTGCCTCCCTCTTCGTTCTGCCACACCACGACGTCGAGCGGATGACGCAAACGCACTCCCTGCTCGCGCAGCGAACGTGCCACCTCGAGCGCCCCGAACGAACCAACGGGTCCGTCGAAGTTGCCGCCATCGGTGACCGAATCGACGTGTGACCCAATCAGAATCGGCTTGAGCAACGGGCTGGTGCCGTCGAGTCGGCCGAAGATGTTGCCAGCGGCGTCGATGCGAGGTACAAGACCTGCCTGTTTGAACGAATCAAGCGTGAACGCGCGCCCGGCGAGATCGGCGGGTGAGTACGCCACACGGTTGATGCCGCTTGGCGTGCGACCGATTGCGTCGAACGCCGCGAGCCAGCTGTTGAGGCGTGCGCCGTTGACATGCAGCGGCGCGCCACGTGCCACGTGTCGCAGCGATGGCGCGCCGACGAGTGGCATCGCGGCGAGCGCCGCAGACTGCTGAAGGAATTGACGACGTTTCATGGGGGGACAGATTTGGCCTTTGGGGCGTCGGATTTCTCAAGTGCGGCCAGGCGTTGCTTCGCCTCGTCGACCTTGGCGCGATGGGCGGGCGGTGGCTGATCGTAGTTGTCAACGAAGTTGCGATAGTGTCTGATGGCCGCGTCACGATTACCAAGCGCATCAAATGCCGAACCGCGTTCGAATTCTGTCAGAGGAGCGGCGGCCATTAGCGCTCCGAACAGCGTGGGCGTGTTCAGGGCGCCATCGGGCCACATGAGGTAGCGCTCAACCGCGGCGTGCTCGCCCCGCTTGCGCAATGCTCGCGCGATCACCAGTCGTCCCACGGCTTCAGCGGCCAACACGTAGCTGCCGTTTCGCATGACATCATCGGTCACCACGCGCAGACTGTCCGCTGCCGCGTCGGGATTGGTGCGATTGAGCCACAGCCCGGACAGTGAGCCAGCCGTGTGACGACTCAGGCGCGACGTGTCGACAGACAATTCGCGAATCGCCTCGCGGACGCGCTGCTCGTCGCCAAGCGCCACGCCCACCACACCGTCCAGCCAGAGCAGTTCAGCCCGATCGAGCGCCCGCGCGCTGGCGTTCGGCAGCGCGCGCGCGCGGCGCACGATGCTATCGGCCACATGCGGATCGACGGCTTCGAGCCACGCGCCGAGTCCCGCAATGCGCGCGCCCGCGATGCGCATTCCCATGGGGAGCGCCGATGGCTCGGTGCGACGGGCCGCGGCGAGCGCGCCCATCCAGTCACCTCGCGCCGCGAGCAGCGCACTTTCGCTGAATCCCGTTGATCGCTCAACGTCGCCAGCGTAGATGCCCGCGCGACGCACGCGGGCGATCATATCGACCTGATAAGGAATCGGCGCCGGTTTGACTCCGGTGAGTCCTGAGAACAACAGCACCACCGGGTCGCGTTCGGCGTCTGCGGCGATCAGACGCGCCAAGTGCAGGGCGCGCTCGACTGGAGGTAGTGGGCCGCCAGACACGTTGGCTCGCACAAGATCGGCCATCAGCGTCATGAAGTAGGCGAACCCCCCGCTCGACAGCGCGCCGGCCTTGCTCCAGGCATCGGCCGCCTCACGCGGCGTGTCAACAGCACTCGATACCGCGGCTTGGTGCAGCTTGGAGTCAGCGTGGTCGGGCACCAGCTGGTCGAGCCGATCGAGCATCGGTCGTGCATCACTGATGGGTATGCCATAAATCGGACCGTAATGCACGATCGGATCGGCCGCAGCCATGAGAAAGGGTGGATAGTCGGGATAGCGCTGGGCCAGCGCTTTCCACTCGGCCACTTCTTCCGGCAATGGAATATTGTGCTCTCGGGTCTCGACCCACAGTTGTTCACGCTCAGGCAAACGTTCCTTCAGGGCGAGTAGCCGGGCATGCACCAGCGAGTCCCGAGGTCGCAAGTTCCACTCGTTCGCGTAGTCATACCGCAAGTAGGCCTGCGCGAACGTGCTGTCCAATTCGAACGCGCGACGGTAGTCAGCGAGGCTCTCCGTCACGTTGAGCTGCTGAAAATGGCGCTCGCCATCGAGGAACGCGCGCAGTGCGTCGAACGATGCCGTGGTGAGACCTTTGAGCAACGGTGACGGCGCCTTGCCTTTGCGCCACACGCCCTGCAGTACCTGCCAACTCAGTGAGTCGGTCAGGGCGGCGATGTCGCGTGGTGCCGCGAGCGCCGTCGCCTTCGCCAGTGTGGAATCACTTCCCACCACGCGTAACACGACCGAGGCCCGCACCAGATCTCCTTCGCCCACCAGCGTCCCCGTCATCACGCTACGCGCACCGAGCTCCCGGGCGATCCGCTGCGCATCGGCGAGCGGCATTGGCGACGGCAACTTGCGTGTACGCATGAGCAGCGTGGCGGCATCGATGGTGCGAAGCGCCCCCACGCCGTCGAGATTCGCGCTGAGGGTGACGACGAGATCTTTTCCGAGTCGGGCGAGCGACGTGTCGGACGCGGCGCCAAGCGGCATCACGGCAATGAGTTCGGCGCCATCAGCGACCGCGGGCGCGGCCGACGCCGAGCGCAACTGTATCACGAGGGCGCCCGCCAAGACAACCGCCAGCACCGCAACACCGACGAACGCGCCAATGCGCTTCGGCGATGCCGTTGCGTTTGCCGCGCGTGCGGTGATGCCGCCGGGTGTCGGCACGGCATCGAGCGCCGCCAGCATCTCGTTGGCACTCTGCGGCCGCGCTGATGGCTCCTTGGCCAACGCGCGCGCGATGAGGTCGGCCAACACCACGGGAACATCCGCTCGGCGAACGCGCAAGGCAGGCGCGGGCGTGGTGATGTGTGCCGTGATCACCTGCTGTGCGCTGCCACAGAACGGCGGGGTGCCAATCAGCAGTTCGTACGCCAACACCCCCACCGCATAGAGATCGGCGCGATGATCGGTGGTGGGATCGGCTGTGGCTTGCTCGGGAGCCATGTACGTTGGTGTACCGAGCGCGATACCGGCCGACGTCATGCTCCCCGATTCGTGCAGCGCCTTGGCGATACCGAAGTCCGCGACCAGCGCGTGACCGGCCTCGATGAGCACGTTCTCTGGCTTGATATCGCGGTGCACCACACCCTGTTCGTGCGCGAACGCCAGCGCATCGAGCACTTCACGCAGCACCTTCACCGTGTCGGCGATCTTGAACGGTCCCTCCCGTGACATGCGCGCGCGCAGGGTCTCGCCTTTCACGAACGGCATGATGTAGTACAGGGTGCCGTCGGCCGCCCCAGCCGAAAGGATTGAAACGATGTGTGGATGCTGCAGTTTGGCGATGACCTGAATTTCACGCCGGAACCGCTCGCCGCTCACGCCGTTCGTGGACTCGGCCATCAGCACCTTGACCACGACCTCGCGATCCAGTGTCGTATCCTGCGCCACGAACACGCGCGACATGCCACCGCCGCCGAGCTCGCGCTCGATGTGGTAGGCAGTACCGAGGGTCTGCTGGAGCGTCTCTAGTATCGCGTCATTCACACGCGGAACTTACTGCTCGGCGGCCCCAGCGTCGATGGACAGCCACGCGCGCTGCTGTCTACCTTTCTTCGCATGACGCTGATCGCGCGCCGCACCCGTCCGGCACTCTCCAATTGGCTGGCGCTGGCGCTGGCCGTAATTTGTGCGACCCAATCCGCCGGGGCGCAGATCGCGCAGGTGCCCGAGCCCACCGAGGCCACGCGTCGTCATCTGGTGGCCCGCAAAGCCACCGGTCGTATCGTACTGGACGGGCGTCTCGACGAGCGCGACTGGCAGGCCGCGCCGGTGACATCGGAGTTCGTGCAGGTGCGTCCAGACTATGTGCTCAGCACACGCTATCCCACTGACGTGCGGGTGATCTTCGATGGCGAGTATCTGTACATCGGTGCGTTCAATCGGGACAGCGCGGGATTGGCGTCGCTACGCATGCCCGACTTGCGCCGTGACTTCGAGTCGCCCGAGAGCGATGTGTTCGGCGTGACGTTCGGTCCGATGGGCGACGGGCGCACCGCGCTGCAGTTTCAGGCGTCGCCGCTCGGTTCGCAGGCCGATGTACAGGCCTTTGATGGCGGTGACGCGTTCAGCTTCAATTGGGATGCCTTATGGCGAGTGCGCACCACGCGAGCCGACTCCGGTTGGATCGCGGAGATGGCTATTCCGTGGCGGTCGCTGCGCTATGCGCCAGGACTTACGTCGTGGGACGTCAACTTCGTGCGCAACACACGACGGGTCGCGCAATGGAGCGCGTGGATGCCGTATCCGCGTCAGTTCTCGTCGTGGCGACTGACCTTCGCCGGCGTGCTCGACTCGTTGCAGCCGCCACCGCCGCGCACGAACGTGCGTATTCGACCATTCGCACTCGGACAGCGATCGCGCGATGCCACGTCTGGTGCCTTCAACGGATCAAC
>JANLVM010000469.1:0-3889 GCA_031364015.1 Gemmatimonadaceae bacterium | reverse complement strand
CGCGGTCAGAGCTTTCGATCGGTCGCAAGTTCTGCTTTGCACGAGCACTTACGTCGTAAGGCGATATCTGCGCGCGCTGGCGCCCCAACGCGCGTCGTCAGTCGTGCTCACGGTGTTTGGCCACAAAGGTGCAACGCCAGGACGCGAGCGCGACGAGGATGTCGAGCCACGAACGGTGATTGCTCACCAGCAGTGACCCCGCGCCGGTCGTGGGCCTCGCGAGTCGCAGACAATGCCAAGGACGGTGAGCAGCGCCTGACAGCACGCCTTGATCCCTCGGCGGGTAATTCGCTGCCGAACTACTGGCAAGGGACAGGCGCAAACGACGACCGCCAGGGCCCCGGGTAAGGCGAGTACGATCGCCGCTCCGAGAAGCCGCCATGCGAGACGCAGGGCCCGCGACGCGCTAGTAGTTCTCACCCGAACAACGATCGAAATGTTCGCTCTTCGAGCTCCTCGATGTCGAGCAATACGAGGAAGTCGGTGGTGCCAAACTCGCGATCCACGGCCGGTGCGCCACGCACTTTTGGTCCGAGCGAGAGATAGCCGTCGAACAAAGGGGACAGCGGAGCCATTGCCGAGGCGCTGGTGAGGCGCCGGCGTCTATGACACCCGGCGGAATCGCCTCGGTGTGACCCCCCCCCGGGACATCGAAGGTTGAGCGTCTCACATCGCCGTCCGACCCTGTTTTTACCACAATGTCGTCACCAGACAGCAACGGTCGTGTATGCCTGGAAGGCGCAATACACTGGCCGCGGCCCCGAGCGCTCGCCAGCTTAGAGCGATGCAATTCATCCACCCCCGATTACCCAAGCGGATCGACCGTTGGCGCAGCCCCGCGCTGGGCTTGGACATGCCCATCGTCACGTATGGGCATGCGGGACAGCCCGTGCTGTTGTTCCCGACGGCGGCCGCCGATTTTCTGGAGAACGAACGGTTCTTCCTGGTGAAGGCTGTCGAACCGCTCATTGCGGCGGGTCGTTTGCGGCTCTTCAGCATCGACAGCATCAACAAGTTGGCGTGGATGGATCGCGCCATGCCCGTGCGCGAGCAGGGACGGCGACAGGCGCTCTACTCGCGGTACGTGGAAGACGAGGTGGTGCCGTTCATTCGGCACCTATGCGGCGATGCCGGCGCACGGGCGATAACCACCGGCGCGAGCTTCGGGTGCTTTCATGCCGCCAACGCATTCTTCCGCCGACCCGACTTGTTTGGAGGCGTCATTGGCATGAGCGGCTTTTACGATCTCGCGCCGGCCTACTTCAAGGGTTACACCGACGACAACTGCTACTTCAACAATCCCAAGTGGTACGTCGCCAACACCGAAGGCGGTGTACTCGACACGCTCCGTCATCACAGCCGCATTGTGCTGGTGGCGGGCCAGGGTTCGTATGAGGCGCCGGATGCGACCCGCACATTTCATGACCTGCTGGACAAGAAGGGCATTCCACACATCTTCGACCTGTGGGGCCACGACGTGAATCACGACTGGCCGTGGTGGCGCAAGATGTTGCCACACTATCTCCAACGCGTAGGAGTCTGATGACGAAACAGATGCATACGACGCTGGCATCCGGCGTGATGCTGGGGCTGATGCTTTTTAGCGCCACAGTCGACGCTCAAACGGCGAAGCGCGAAAGTGGGCAGCCGCTGCGCAGTGCCGATTTCGCGACGCGTCTTGCGCACGTCAAGCGATTGCTGCGCAGCACGCCGTTGGTCGATTCGCACAACGATCTGCCGTGGGCCATGCGCGAGGACGCCAACGCGCCGCTCGATGTCGAGGCGTACGACTTGAACAAGCCCACCAAGGGCATGACAGATATCGCGCGACTGCGTAAAGGGATGGTTGGCGGTCAGTTTTGGTCGGTGTACATCCCGGGTGAGATTCGCGACTCAGGGTTCGCGCGCGTGCAGTTGGAGCAGATCGATATTGCGCGTCGCGTGATCGCACGCTATCCGAAAGATCTGACCTGGGCGCTCACGGCTGCCGAGGTGCGTGCCGCACACAAGGCGGGAAAGATTGGATCACTGTTGGGAATGGAAGGCGGACACGCCATTGAGAACTCGTTGGGCGCGCTACGCGCGTACTATGACTTGGGCGCGCGCTACATGACGCTGACGCACAACGTCACGCTCGATTGGGCCGACGCCGCCAACGATGTGGCGAAGCACAAAGGACTGACGTCGTTTGGCAAAGAGGTCGTGCGCGAGATGAATCGGCTGGGCATGCTGGTCGATCTGTCGCACGTGTCACCGGCGGTCATGAGCAACGCACTCGACGTCAGCGAAGCACCCGTGATCTTTTCGCACTCGGCGGCGCGGGGACTCACCGATGTGCCGCGCAATGTGCCCGACTCGATTCTGGCGCGACTGGCCAGGAACGGCGGCGTGGTGATGATGACGTTTGTGCCGGGATTTACCTCGCAGGCGGTGGCCGACTACGCCGCACGGTTCGCGGCCATGCGCGATTCGGTCACGAAGGCCCAGCCGGGCAACAACGACGCGCAGTTCAAAGCCGCGGCTGCGTGGCGCGAATCGCACAAAATGCCGCAGTCGACGATTGCCAACGTCGCCGACCACATGGACCATATCAAGAAGATTGCCGGTGCCCTGAACATTGGCATTGGTGGTGACTACGACGGTATCACCGAAACCGTTGTGGGTCTTGAAGACGTCTCGAAGTATCCCGACCTCCTGGCGGAGCTGGTGAAGCGCGGTTGGACCGACGCCGAGCTGCGCGGTGTGGCGGGTGAGAACATCCTGCGCGCCTTATCCCGCGCCGAGGTCGTCTCGGCACGACTACGTAGGCAGCGGCCGGCGAGTACGAAGACCATACAGCAGTTGGATCGTACCATGCGCCAGTAAACGGCAACTGTGGCAATTCTTTTACCCGTGTACCCCACCGAGGAACAAACATGACGATCGATCGCCGCGATTTCCTGAAATCCGCTGCACTCCTGGGCGGCGCACTTGGCCTCGGCCTGCCGACACCGGCGCATGGCTTCTCCACCGACGGCGCGCGCGCGTATCGACCCGAAACCGGCACTGCGCAGCCGAAGCCCATGCGCATACTCATTCTTGGCGGCACAGGATTCATCGGACCGTATCAGGTGCAATACGCGCTCGATCGAAAACACAAAGTGACGCTGTTCAATCGCGGCAAGACCAACGCGACGTTGTTTCCGAAAGTCCCACGCCTTCTCGGAGATCGCAACCTGCCCGAAGGGCACGACGCATTGAAGAAAGGCACGTGGGATGTGGTGATCGACAACCCAACGTCCAATCCCAAATGGGTACGTGGCGCTGGTGAGGCGCTCAAGGGACGCGTTGGTCACTACATGTTTGTCTCCACCATTTCCGTGTTTTCGGACAATTCCAAACCGGTGGACGAAAATGGTCCGCTGCATACGCCGAGCGACATCGAAGCGACGTTCAACGCGCAAACGTACGGCAGTAACAAAGTGCGCAGCGAGATGGAAGCCAAGACGCAGTTCGGTGACAACGTCACCATCGTACGACCGGGGCTTATCGTGGGCCCTGGCGATTTGAGTGATCGATTCTCGTATTGGCCGGTGCGCATCGACAAGGGCGGCGAGATTCTCGCACCGGGCACACCGAACGATCCGGTCCAATATGTCGACGCACTCGACTTGTGTCAGTGGATGGTGCGGCTCGCCGAATCACATACGCTCGGCACGTTCAACGCCACGGGACCCAGGACACCCACTACCATCGCCGAAATGCTATACGGTATTAAAGCGGTGACGACAAGTGATGCGAAATTCACGTGGGTGCCCGCCGAGTTTCTGGCGGAGAAACAAGTGCGCGGGTGGACCGACATGCCGGTGTGGCTGCCGCCTACAGGGCGGACCGCCGGGTTTGCGCGGGT
>JANLVM010000467.1:0-2058 GCA_031364015.1 Gemmatimonadaceae bacterium | reverse complement strand
AACACCGCGCTCGAACGGAAGTGATCACCACCGATCTCTTCCGCCTTGTACGCCTCGGCCATGCGCACGTCGGTGTTGCTGATAATGCTGAGATACTTTCGCCAGGGTTCGAGCGGCGACAACGAGGTCGCGCTCAGGTCGAACGTCGACCCGATATCCGCCGGTGCCCACAGATGTTCGCTGAGTCCGTACGGGCTGCAGCCGGCCGCGCCATGCACCATCTCCATGAACAGCATGCGCGTCGGGTCCGCCGGAGCGACACTCGCCGCGCCGAGTCGTCCCAACGGTTGCATGACGTCCAGGTACGGGAGGGCCACCATGGCCCCGAGTCCGTGGAGAAACGTGCGGCGGTCGAGCGACTGCCGTGTGATAATCGCCATGTGACGTGTCCTTAGCGCGAAGGGGATGTCGGCTGCGTCGCCGGTTTGGTCGGGTCGTCGACACGCTGCATCTGGAAGGCCGGGCTCTGAATCACACCCAGAATGAAGGCCGACATCTGATTGTTCTTTTGGCCGGCGTCACGCACGATGGTGCGCACCGTCGGCATGTCGTACGACTCGACGCGTCTCCCAATGGCGTACGCCATCAGGTTTCGCGTGAACGTGCGGAGCAATGTCTCCTGCCGCTTGAGCAGCGCCGTCTGCAGTGCGGGAAGATTCTGCGCTTTCGAGCCGTCCCAGAGATCGCCGCGCGAGTCGATTGGCATGCCGTTGTCGCGCACACGCCACCGACCGGTCACGTCGAAATTCTCCATGGCGAGTCCGATCGGATCCATCATCTTGTGGCACGAGGCGCAAGCAGGGCTCTTGCGATGCTCTTCCATGCGCTCCCGCACGGTGAGCAGGCGGCCCCCGCTGGCCCCTGGCGTGGCCTCCAGATCGGGCACACCCGGCGGCGGCGGCGGCGGTGGACTGTTGAGCAGCACTTCCATCACCCATTTCCCGCGCTCCACCGCCGATGTCCGCGAGGCGTGCGACGTGAGCGTCAGCACGCTGGCGTGCGAGAGGATGCCGCGTCGGGTGCTGTCGGGATACTTCACGCGTCGGAACGTACTCCCGGCAACATTGGGCATACCGTAGTGGCGCGCCAGTTGCTCGTTTACGAATGTGTAGTCGGCGCGGTAGAAATCGAGCATACTCCGATCGCGTTTCACCAGATCGTCAAAGAAGAGCTCCGTTTCGCGGCGCATCGCCGCACGCAACTGTTCGTCGAAATCGGGATACTGCCGGATATCCGGTTGCACCATGTCGAGGTCGGGAAGCCGCAGCCACTGTGATGCGAAGCGGGTGGCGAGCGAGCTGGCGCGCGGGTCGGCGAGCATGCGGCGCACTTCGCGTTCCAGCACGAGCGGTTGCGACAGCCGATTGTGTGACGCGAGGTCAATGAGCGTGCGGTCGGGAGGTGCCGACCAGAGGAAGAACGCGAGGCGCGTGGCAAGGTCGAGGTCGCGCAGGCGATACGTACTGCCCGGCGCCGCATTGGCGGGTGCGCGCTCAAAGCGGAACACGAAGTCTGGACTGGCGAGCAGTCCCTCGATAACGGAGCGCACCCCGGATTCGAACCCGGCGCCGTTCGCGCTCCCCGCATCGTAGAGCGACAGCAGTCCGCTGCGGTCGTCTGCCGTGAGCGGACGGCGATAGGCATCGACGCCTAACCGGTTGATGATCGATGCGGCGCACGTTCGACCTGCCGACGACGTCGTCGCGCGGCACGAGAAGATGCGTCGCCGAGTGCCGCTCTCTGAAACACCGGTCACGGCGAGTGGACCCTTGACGGTGAACTCCCGCAGGTGTGGAACCTGCGAGAAACCGTACGCCGTCGCATTGGATGTACTGCTCAACGAATACTTGAGCGGCGAGATCAGGTCCTGTGCCACGCCCTGAAAGCCGGGCGGAATAAACGCCGCAGCGATACGATGCGTACCGGCCGTGATGCGCACGGACTCCGTCGCCATGCCGACCCCGTTGGGGTCGGACGCGGTCATGAACCGATCGATGTCCAGCAGCGCCGCACGCTCACCGTCAATCGAAATCTCGATGCGCTCACCGCGCGCGAGGC
>JANLVM010000462.1:0-1997 GCA_031364015.1 Gemmatimonadaceae bacterium | reverse complement strand
CGGGCGCGGCGCCGCGCGTGTGCTGCCCACGTACAAGCCGGTGGAAACACGCATTCGCGTGTCGGCCACTCGCGATATCCCGAAAGCGTCGGTGCTATTAAAAGGCGCACGCCTCATCACGATGAAAGGCAACGAGATGTTCGCGAGCGGGGACATCGCCATCACCGACAATCGGATTGTGGGCGTTGGGAAAAGCGGTTCAGTGAAAGTGCCCGTCGGTGCGAAAGTCATTGATGTTCGCGGCAAGACCATCATTCCCGGATTCGTGGATACGCACGCGCATCTGCGTGTGGCCACCAACATCCATCGCGATCCGGTATGGAGTTACGCAGCGAATCTCGCCTACGGGGTGACGACGGCACGCGATCCGCAAACGGGCAGCACTGATGTCCTGAGTTACGAAGATCAGGAGAAGGCCGGCAAGGTGTTGGCACCGCGCATCTACTCGACCGGTCCTGGCGTGTTTGCCGGGGAAAATATTCGCAGTATCGAGAACGCGCGCACGGTGCTCAAGCGGTACGCCGAGTACTACGACACAAAAACCATCAAGCAGTATCAGACCGGGAACCGGGAAGTACGGCAGTGGGTCATTCAGGCGGCCAACGAGCTGAAGCTCATGCCCACCACGGAAGGTGGCCTCGACATCAAGATGAACATGACCGAAGCCATCGACGGGTACAGCGGGCATGAACACACCATCCCCACGTACCCGCTGCAGTCGGACGTGATCAAGCTGTTGGCCGAATCGGGAATGACGTACACGCCGACGATTGTGGTGGCGTATGGCGCGCCGTGGGCCGAGAACTATTGGTACGAGAAAATGGATCTGTTGAACGACGCCAAGCTGCAGCTGTTTACACCGTGGAGTGATCTCGAAGGAAAAATCTTTCGACGTGGTGGTTCAGCGGGCGCGGTGACGACGATGGGTCAGGCCGGTTGGTTCGCCGACAATCAGTACCCCATGAAGGCGGCCGGTGGTGACATCAAAAAGCTCATCGATGCCGGCGGTTCGGCGGGGGTTGGCTCGCACGGTCAGCAGCAAGGCATCGCCTATCACTGGGAATTGTGGAGCATCGGTATGGGCGACGGGATGACCACGATGGACGCGCTCAAGGTGGCCACCATTCATGGTGCGAAGGCGCTGGGATTGGGCAAGGATCTTGGCTCAATTGAAGTGGGCAAACTGGCCGACCTTGTGGTATTCGACCGGAATCCCGTGGACAATCTGCAGCACACTCTGGGCATCAGGTACGTCATGAAGAACGGACGTCTGTACGATGCGACCAATTTGAACGAGGTGTACCCACGGCAAGTGAAAGGGGCGCCGTTCCCGTGGAACGAAGATGATTCGCCCACGCGGGATAAACGCAAAAACAACTGATTGCCCTGCAGCAAAGGAGAGGGGAGACGCGTGCGTCTCCCCTCTCCCCTTTCTCGCCTGCCTGGTTCTCGATGCCTTTACTTCGGCACCGTGAGTGTCACGCTGTGAGACGACAACGTCCGACTCATGTCGCGCGCCTCCGCCATTACTGTGTTCGCTTCAGCAATCGCTGCCGGGAGCGCGCGTTTCACCTCGGCGACCTGCTTCATAACCGCGTCGCTGGGGGTCTCCCACGCGCTCATCACGGCGCCTTTCACCGCGCCAACGCGTCCGAACACGTTCGTACCCCCGCCGGGTACGGCGCCACCACCACCGCCTCCACCAAAGCCGGCGAATCCAACCGCCGGAACGCCAACGCCGAACTTCGCGCGCACCGCGTCAAAGTCCTTGCGGAAGGTGGAGAACTGCGTCTTCACGTTCTCCGGCGCGCTGCTCGAGTCCACCTTCGGGACGACCTTCTGCATTTCCGCATACAATGCCGTCAACTGCGCGGCCGCGTCGGCCCCTTGACCCTGCAGGATATGCAACTCCGTGACCACCGTGTTGTACTTCGCGCGCGCCGCGTCGGAAAACTGCACGTGAGGGTCCATCACGATTCTGAGCGGCTTGCTGTCAG
>JANLVM010000414.1:0-4361 GCA_031364015.1 Gemmatimonadaceae bacterium | reverse complement strand
CCGGCGTCCATCGCCAGCCGCATGCTGCGCACACCGTCGCGCGTGCTTCGTCTCTTGTGGTGGAGGATGTGGTCGTGGATCTGAACGATCGAATCGCGGATCGCGGACTTCGCTTGGGTCTGTTGACACGCGGCGCTGCTCTGCTGCTGTGGTGTGCCAGCTTGGCGGCGTGTGAGAGTCCCACGCCGGACGCGCGCGCCGCCACGGTGCCGGACAGTGCCCGGGCGATGGTGGTGGACACGGCCACGGTGTCGGTGCCAGTGTTGTTTCCCGGACAGCTGTTCGTGGAACACGACGTCGCGGTGGCGGCGCTTGCCGCAGGCATGATCGACACGCTGCACGCGAATCTCGGCACGCACGTCGCGCTTGACGCGGTCCTCGCGTCCATCGACAGCCGGGCGCAGGAGATCGAGCAGGCGCGCGCGCAGGTGGCACTCGAGCGCGCGAGCAACATCCGCACGCGCTCGCGTGAGATGGGGCCACGCGGCGGCGTGACACCGGCCGATTCGGAACGCGTGGAGCAGGACTATCGTGAGGCGGAGCTCGCGCGCCGCCGGACACAGCGCGAGTTGGACCTGACTCGTGTGTACGCGCCGTTCGCGGGAGTCGTCACGGCCCGCTACGTGCGCCCGCGACAAGTGGTCGCGGTTGGTGACACGCTGTTCCGGGTGGCGGAGACTGGCCCAGTGCTCGTGCGGGTGCGCGTCGGTGAGTCAGTCGCGCGATCGGTGCGCGTGGGCGACCACGCGGTGGTCGTTGCCCACGACGGCGCGCGGCGCGAGAAGGCGCGTGTTGTTGCTGCCGCACCGGCGCTCGACGCGGCCAGTGGCACGCGCGAGGTGATTCTCCGGCTCGGCACCACACGCCTGCTCTCCGGTGAGAACGTGTCGGTGGAGCTGGGCGCGGAGCGTCGCCGGACTCTGGTGGTGCCACGTGTTGCCGTGTCGCCAGATGGATACGTGCTGATCGTCGACGGCACACGCACGACCGTGCGGTCGGTAACTACCGGCAGTCTGCTTCCCGGCGACCGCATCGAGGTGGTTAGCGGCGTGGCGGCGGGCGAGCGGCTGGCCCTGCCGCGTCGCTGAGCCCATGACACCGCCCGGCGCCGTGGGGAGACGACTCGAATGAGCGCCGGTGCTCCCATGCTGCGCAGCGACCTGACCATCATCCCGCAGGTCTTTCGCAACGAAGAGAGCTTCGTGGTGAAGGATCCGACGACCCACGGGTACTTTCGCTTCCGGCCTATCGAAATTCGCGTGATGCGGTTGTTCGATGGACTCCGCTCGGCGGAAGCTATTGCGGAACAGCTGGTGGCCGACGGCTTGCGGATCACCGCCAGCACCGTGGACGGTTTTGCCCGCAAGCTGTCCAAGCTTGGCTTGCTGGAACGCACGCTGCAGGAACGCACGACGCAACAGCTGGAGCGCTTGCGCTCCGAGCGAAGGCGCCAGCGCTCGCTGATTCGCGGCGAACTGTTCCGCCTGCGTTTCTCGTTCGGGGATCCCGATCGATTTCTCACGCGCACCTATCCCCTGGTGCGCTGGTGCTTCACGCCAGCCTTCGTCGTGGTGTCCATCGCCATGTTCGCCACGTACTTGCTGATCGTGGGCCTGCAAGGGCGCACGTATGCGGAGGACGTTGCAGCGAGTTTTTCGTTCGGTGCCCTGTCGTTGTGGTCGATTGCTGTCTTCCTGGGCGTCTTCACCGTACTCACGGCAATCCACGAGCTCGGGCACGCCTACGCGTGCAAGCATTTTGGCGGCGAAGTGCACGAGATGGGTTTCATGCTGATCTTCTTCATGCCGGCCTTCTACGCCAACGTGAACGATGCGTGGAGCTTTCCCGAGCGGCGCGCGCGCCTCTGGGTCACCGCGGCGGGTCCTTGGATCGAGCTGTTCGTCACCGCGTGGCTGGCCGTGGTGTGGCTCGTCGTGCAGCCCACCTCGATGGTCAGTCAGGTCGCGTTAGCGACCATGTTGGTCGGCGGCATCGGCAACATTTTGACGAACATGAATCCGCTGCTGCCCCTCGATGGCTACTTCGCGCTGGGGGACTGGCTCGAGATCACGAATCTCCGGCAGCGCGCGCGCGAGTACGCGACGGCGTCGTTTCGCCGGCACATCCTGCGACGGGATGTGCCGCTCCCTGCAGTCGACGCCTCTGAGCGGCGCATCCTGCTGGGTTACGGCGTGGCGTCAACGGCATACGTCACCGCCTTCCTGCTGCTGATCGCCCGGTACGTCATCGGCTCTGCGTATCGCACGTTGGGGCTGCTATTCGCCGCCCTATTGTTCGCGATGGTCTGCTACCTCATGCGACGCATGCTGCGGGGCTTGCTCGGCGCCGTCCAAACGGCGATCGCCCATGTTTGGCGCGCACTGCGCACATTCGGGACGCGCGGTTGGCGACGGGGTGTCGCCGTCGGGGGGGCGCTGCTGCTCGCGCTGCTGATGGCTGTCATTCCCGTTGATGTGACGGCACCGGGGCGATTCACGGTTGCACCGGTGACTGCGCTCTCCATCGCAGCACCCGGCGACGGAGTCATCGCCGATGTGTTCGTACGTGAAGGGGATGCTGTCGCCCCCGGGTCGCCGGTGATGCGTCTGGCCGACTTCGCCCTGCCGCGCGACGCTCTGCAAAGCTCTCTGCTGGCGGATTCACTCGCATTCATGTCGCAGGTGGCGCGTGCCCGCGCCATGACCGGCGCCAGCGATGCGCTGCGACTGCAATCGGCGAGCGAAGACGCGCGTACGGAAAGCCTGCGAGCACGACGCGAAGCGCTGCACGTGCGTGCTGCTGTGGGTGGCCAAGTGGTCACACCGTATCCGGAGCGGTTGGTTGGTCGCCGCGTGCAGTTTGGCGAGCCGCTGCTGCAGATCGCCGACCTCTCGCAGGTCGAGGCCATCATCCGCCTTACGGGCGCGGGCGCGGCAGAGGTACGCGCGGGCGCTCCCGTGAAGCTCCTCACGTACCGGAACACGGCGCGTGCGATGGTCGGCGTGGTCGAGGCGGTCGCGCCCAGCGCGAGCGCGGCGACATCGGCGATGGCGGGCGTGGAGGCGCGTGTGCGATTGACGGCGGATGCCGCGTCGCTGGTTGGCGCCACCGGCGAGGCCCGCGTCGTGCTGCGCCGGACCACGATCTTTGGCGCGATCGTCTGGAGTATCCGGTCAGGGCTGCGCGCTGACCTGCTCTTGTAGGCTCACCAAAGCTTCCGTCGTCATCCAATCCAGCGCTTCGGCGGTCAAGTTCAATCCCAAACGCCGCTATCGCCAGTCGGTGAGCCATCCTGCGATCAGGATGAACAGGGTCAGCCCGAGCACGAGCACCAGCAGAATTTGCACGCGGCTCACCTTCCGCACGGGTGGTCTTGGTGTGGAGAAATACGCAACGACGCGCGCCACCTCGTCGTCTGCACCGCGGCCGAAGGGCACGCGGAACTCCTTCATGATGAGTCGCTCGCTGGGCACCCAGCTCTGCTCGAACTCGAGCGCCGGTCCGAAAGCTCGAACCCGGCATGGCGTGGCTATGGGCCAAATCTCGTCGTCAACCACGATTGGGTTGTGTCCTACGATCACGGTGAAGTCACCGGCTGGATCGGGACATTCGTCGCGACGTTGGTTGGCGGCACCGATGATTGCGAGCTAACATAGGTGCACACCCTTTGCCCACCTGATGACCGACGTTGTCGTCGCACGGCTCGCCGCTGCCCTCAGTGATCGCTATCGCATCGAGCGCGAGCTCGGTGCTGGCGGCATGGCGACTGTGTATCTCGCGCATGACCTCAGGCATGACCGCGACGTCGCGATCAAGACTCTGCATTCGGATCTGGCCGCGGCGCTAGGCGGTGAACGCTTTCTTTCAGAGATACGCACCACGGCGCGGTTGCAGCATCCACACATCCTGCCGCTGCTCGACTCCGGCTCAGCCGACGGGCTGCTCTACTACGTGATGCCGTACGTGGCCGGCGAGACGCTTCGCTCGCGACTCGAACGCGAGCGACAGCTGCCGCTCGACGACGCACTGCGCATCGCACGCGAGGTCGCCGACGCGCTGCAGTCCGCGCACCAACTCGGCATCATTCATCGCGACATCAAGCCCGAGAACATCCTGCTGCAGAGCGGGCACGCGCTCGTCGCGGATTTCGGGATCGCGCTGGCCGTGCAGAGCGCCGGCGGTGCACGCATGACGCAAACCGGTCTCTCGCTCGGCACGCCGCAGTACATGAGTCCCGAGCAGGCGATGGGCGAGCGCACCATCGACGCGCGCTCCGATCAGTACGCACTCGCGGCAGTGACGTACGAGATGCTTGCCGGCGAGCCGCCGTTCACGGGCCCGACCGTGCAGGCAATCATCGC
>JANLVM010000406.1:0-3645 GCA_031364015.1 Gemmatimonadaceae bacterium | reverse complement strand
CCTTGCCACGACAAGTTGGATCGAATGGATCGTTGCGGCGCGAATGACCTGGAGAACAGCACGACGTTGGGAGCCGCGTTGGCGAACACGGTGCCATTGGTACCGTCGGCGCAGCGATCAGGGATGGCCGACCGATTGGTGTTGTACGCGCTCCAGTCAGGCCTTGGCACGGCATCGCCGGAGCATACCAGTTGCTGCACCCCCGACGCCAATCCTGTGTTGTCCAGCGCACTGCCCAGCTGACCGGCCGCCGAGCTGTTGGTGAATACACCAATGCCACCGCGCACCACCGCCCGAGGTGGGCGAAAGGCTCCCGTGAACGCGGCGATATCGTTCGAGGTCCCCAGGGTCCAGGAAAAGCCCACGCGCGGGCTGAAGGCGAGTGGAGTGGGTACACGATCGTTGCGCCGATTGTACAGTCGTTCTACGTCGGCGTTAAACTGGGGACTCTGTGCGTACCGCGTGTTCTCCAGTCGAATGCCGTACTGGATTTGCACGTTCGGCGTGCGCCGCCACGAATCGCCCAGCGCGACCGCGCCGGTGTACTGGCTGGTGTTACGCTCGAACGCTGTGAGCTGTCGCGTGAACGACGCGGGACGTCCTGCTTCGAAGTCTGCCAGCGAGTTGAACGCGAACGTACCCAGCAAGTTGTTCGCCAGATTCTGCTGCGTTGCGCCGTACTGTAATTCAGTGGTGAGTTTGACGCGGTGTTTATTGGCGTCGTCAAACCAGGACAGGGTGTTCTGCGCGGTTCCGCCTACGGTGCGCGATTCACCGAACAATCCCTGATTCCCGCCGAATGCGAGACTCTGCACGCCGCTTGCGCCGTCATCGAGCACGGAGTTCACCCGCACGCGACCTGACGGCAGGTCGAGATACGGTTCACCGTAATTTCGCGCCACATTCACGCCCACCGACGACTCACTCAGAATGAGTCCGAAGTAACGGTTGGTTCGCAGTTGCGCGCCGCCGCCCCAGTTGATGCGATCGCCACTGCTCGATGCCAATTGCGTGGCGCCGCCACCGACGGGGCTCTGTTTTCCGAAATTACCGTTGAACGCGATGCTGTAGGAATCGCCATTCACGGCGTTGGGCGGTTGAATATCGATGCTGCCGAACACGCTGCCGTTATCGTTGAAGCGGCTTTGGCGATCGGGACCGGCCAGCCGAGGAATACCGCGCTGATCGAGGATTCCCAGGAATCGCGTGACCGAGTCCAGCGCCACGCCGGCGGTCTGCAGTCCCAGCGTCCCGGTGTTCAGCAGCGTTTGGTTGGCACGCGCGTTGTGATCCAGCTGATACGACACGCTATAGAACGCCTTGTTCAACTTGATTGGACCGGAGGCCAACCCGCCGAGCGAAATGTTAGTGAACTCTGTGCCCAGTGCCTGCGCCGCGCGGTCGGTCCACTGCAACTGCGGCGTGTTGGTCACGATACTGACGCCGCGATTCAAGAAATTTGAACCGGACCCGGATCGCAGATTGAGATTACCACCACTGAATCCGCCGCGCGATGGATCGAATGGCGACGTGGTCAGTGACGATGAAACGGCGGCATCTCGCGGCAGCCCGTTGGCGCCGAAGGTCATGCCGTTGAGTGTCGTGGAATTGGCGTCGGCGCCAAGCCCCAGCACTGAGAATCCGTCGGCACCACCGTCCGTTCCGGGAACGAGCGTGACCCCCGGCAACGAGGCGGCCATCGCGGCGATGTTACCCTGAAGCTCAGGCGGCAAGGCACTGGCGGGTAACTGCCGCTCGGTGCCACTGACGTCGGGCGTAGTGGCGTTGTAGCGATTCACGCGCTGCTGCACCGGTGCGGTGGTGATGATCGTGTCGAGTTGCATCGGTTGCAATCGGGTATCGGCCACCAACACGTCTTGGTCGACGGTGCGCTTGATCTCGAACTGACGGAAGCTGTAACCCACCAGCGCGTAGCCCATCATGTAGTCGCCTTGCCCGCCGGGAAAGGCAATCTGAAAGCTGCCACGGCCGTCGGTGCGAGCGGTGCGCGTGACGTTCCCGGGGATGGACGTCGCTGTGATGCGGACGCCGCTGAGTGGTGTGCCCTCGGGGGTCGTGACTTTGCCGCGAATAACATCAACTTGGGCGGCGAGACGATCCGGAAAAACCCATGCACAGACCACGAACGCAAGAATTGACAACAGTGAGCGCATGAACAAGGGACCAGTTCGCGAGGCGGAGGGGGGCGCGGGCGAGCACTGCATTGGACAGCCACACCGGCATAACCGTTCGCGTCTTTCCGAAGAAAGCCAAAGGGTGGCTGTCGATGCCCGGTAAAGTCATCACAAACGAAGTCATTACGCGAGCGAGATGTGAAAGGTTCCTCTACCGGCCCGGATGGGGCAAGTCGCTTGCGAAGCAGGCGTTCCGAAGGCAACCTTCCGAATGATTCGGCTTCTGCGCAATGAATAAGACGGTCGTTGGCATCGACTTCGGCGCCAGTAACATCGACGTGGTCGTCCGGCTGGGCTCGACGATGCGGCGATGGAAGGTGCCGAGCCATGGTCAACCCGACGAAGCGCGTGTGCGTGCTGTGTTGGCGGTCGGTGCGATCGCGCCTGCCGACGTCGAATGGATTGCCGTGACCGGGGGCAATCGTGAACGCCTACCCGAGATCATCGATGGTCGGCGCGTGTTCCGCATTGATGAGGTTCGATCGATCGGCCGTGGCGGACTGGCGTTGGCGGACGTCGAGCGCGCAATCGTCACCAGTGCGGGCTCTGGCACTGCAGTGGTCGCCGCTGGCCCGAATGGTGCACGTCATGTCACGGGAACGGGCGTCGGCGGCGGAACCCTGGTGGGTCTTGGACGTCTGCTGCTCGGCATCACCGATCCTCACGCGCTCGATGAACTGGCGCGCGCGGGGAATCCCGCGGGACTCAATCTCACCATTGGCGAGATTCTTGGTGGGGCCATCGGCTCACTGCCGCCGGAAACCACCGCGGTGAACTTCGGTCGCGTGGCGCGCGATCCAATCGATGCGACACCAGCGGATACCGCGGCGGCGTTAGTGAACATGGTGGGGCAGGTAATCGCGATAATCGCCATCAACGCCGCGCACGCCACGCAGAACACGAACATCGTGATGATTGGGCATCTGACCGACTTGCCCAGTATCCGCGAGACGTTTCGTTCGGTGGGAAGCTTCTACGGTGCGACGTTGCAGGTGCCGGAGTTCGGCGGCTATGCGACGGCGATGGGGGCACTGCTGGAAGCGGCGGAGCAGCAGTAGAGCGGCTCCGCGTTGCCGGATAGCGTGCACTGGCGATGCGTCACGCGCTAGCGCCTCAGCGGGTCAAGGCGGCCCGCAGAGCTCTTTCGTCGCCACCGTTCGCTTCACGCAATCGAACATGGCGATGGACCGGGCGCTCTTGTAGTCACCTTTCGGCGTCTTTATGGCGGGTTGCAGCGCGGCGCGTACGGTTGCCGTGTCGATGCCACTGGCACGCGAAACCGATCGCATTTCAAGCATGACCGGCGTTCCCACCGACGTTGCAACGATCTTCGTGAGGTTCTGCGGGTGAGCGATGCTGGCGAACGACAGGATCATGAGCGCGGTCGATGCGAAACTCATCCGGTGCGATGATGCCGACAAACGACATGAAGTCGCGCAGATCGATGTGA
>JANLVM010000387.1:0-1761 GCA_031364015.1 Gemmatimonadaceae bacterium | reverse complement strand
CAATCAGTGGGCGCAGCGATGTGTATTCGCTGGCGACGGTGTTGTACGAGATGCTGGCCGGGAATCCGCCGCACACGGGGGCCTCGGCGCAGCAGATCATCATGAAGATCATCACCGAGCCCGCCGAGCCGGTCACGAAGTATCGGAAGTCGGTGCCGCTTAATGTGGCGGCGGCGCTGGCGCAGGCGCTCGACAAGCTGCCGGCAGATCGGTTCGACAGTGCGAAGGCGTTCGCTGATGCGCTGTCGAATGCGGCGTTCGTGTCCGGCTCGCAATCATCGACGGCTGGTTACGGCGGCGCATCGACGTGGCGGAGTTGGTTCCGTGATACGCGTTCGCGGGCGGCGGTGGGATTTGCCGCTGCATTGCTGATTGCGGTAGCGGCGCTCGCGAGTCGTGGAGGTCCGGGGGCATCGTCCGGGGCCGATATTCCTGCGGTCGCCTCGCGCCTGAGTTTCGCTTCGGGGGATCATGTGGTCGGAGCGGTGGACGATAACGCCAACGCGGATCGACCGTCTCACACCGCGCTCGCGCTGTCACCGGACGGACGCCGGCTGGTGTTCGTCGGCGAACGTGGGGGCGTGCGCCAGCTGTTCGTCCGAGCGCTCAACACCGAGACGGCGGTGCCGATTACCGGCACCGAGGGCGCCGAGTCGCCGTTCTTTTCGCCGAACGGCACGTCGGTGGGGTACTGGAGCGCTGAGCGACTCATGCGCGTGGAGTTCGATGGTGGTCTGCCGGCACAGATCACGACGATGCCTCGCATCAGCGGTGCCAGCTGGAGTGACGATGGCCGGATCGTCGTCGGGATCAGGACCGTCGGTCTCGTGATCGTACCGGTGAACGGTGGGGCGCCGCCGGACACGATCAAGGGACCGCTGAGCCTTCCGCATTTCCTGCCCGGAGGCGACGCGATCCTGTTCAGAGGGGCAACCGGCGTTGAGGTGATCAGCCTCAAGACGCGTGTGATCAAGCAGCTCGTGGTTGGTGCGGATCCCCGCTTCTTGCCCACCGGTCATCTGATTTTCGGGCGATCGGGATCGTTGATGGCCGTGCCGATGGATCGGCAACGGCTCGAGGTCACCGGAACGCCCGTGGTGGTACTCGGCGACGTCATGCAGGCGATGAACGGCAACGGCACGTACGTCAACACGCGTGCGATGCAGGTGGCTGTCTCATCCACTGGCACACTCGTGTATCTGCGCGGCGGCGTTGCGCCGGATAACGAACGTCACCTCGCCTGGCTCGACCGGGAGGGCAAGGCCACCATGATCCCGGGCGCCGGGACGCGCTCGTTCTTTGCCGTGCGCTTGTCACCCGACGAACGCGCGGCCGTGGTCACGACACGCGGCCGCACGGGCGGCGTGCACCTGCTGGACCTGATGAGGGGAACGCTGCAGTCGCTCCCGGATTCGGGTTTCCAGCTGTGGCCCATCTGGTCACCCGATGGCAAGTACGTGCTGCACTTCGGACCCGTCGGGCGGTCAAAGCGGCTTGTCAAGTCGCCGGCCGATGGAAGCCGACCGGCCGCCGGGATCGTTGGTGACACGCCGATCGATAGCGATCCGGTGTTCTGGTCGGCCGATGGCGCGACGCTCTACGGGCACAAGGGCGGGCTGCAGTCGATCAACCTTGGCGACGGTCGTGTGACACCGATTCCGAATCTGTCGCGACGCATCAACCACCCGGCCATCTCGCACGACGGGAAATGGCTGGCGTATCGGGAGGCCGAGGCGGGTGGGCTGCAACAAGTTTTCGTGC
>JANLVM010000382.1:0-2835 GCA_031364015.1 Gemmatimonadaceae bacterium | reverse complement strand
CCGCGTTCAACCGTGTCGCCGACGGCGACTCGGTGTTTGCTGAGATGCAGGTACGCGGTGACCAATCCTTCGCCGTGATCGACATAGACCACCTTGCCACCCAGGAAGAACTCGTCCACCAGCCGTACGATCCCGCGGTTGGCCGCGCGAACTGGTGCGCCGACAGCTCCCGCGTAGTCGGTGCCCATGTGCCGCGACGTGATCGTGCCGTTGAACTCGCGTGCACCTCCAAAACGGCTGGTGATTCGGGCGGCGCGGGGCGGCACAAACGGCGACGTCCAGAGTCGTGGCGTTTGGTGCGCGACGACTGAGACCTGCGCGGCGCGTGCCGCTTCACGCTGTTGCCGAGCAGCGAGTGCCGAGTCCGGAGACGCCGAAAAGCGCGGAGCCACACGCAGTCGTTCGACCGGATAGGCGCCCTGCGCCAATGACAGTGTCAGGCGAAGGGTGTCACGGGAAGCGCCCGCGGTGCATTCCACACTGACTGCGAGTGAAACGGAATCGATGGGCGCCGGGGCGAACGAAACACGCGCGCCGCTGTTCTCGCGCGAAAAGTGCAAGACTTCGTCTGCGGCGCGCCCCGACACCTCCGTCGTGGTCGGCACGCCCGCGACCCGCACCACGAAAATCGCGCCGCGTCGCGGGCGCTCCGGTTGAGTGGTCAGGCGGACCGCCCTGCCACACGTGTCCTGCGCCGACGCTGGTGCCGCGATGCCCGATGCGATGACCAGCGCCAACTGGATACCGTGCGCTCGAGACGAACGTGTTGTCACGGCAGTTCCCGGAGCGCTTGACCAAGCGTCTCGACGATGCGATCCGCGTCAGGAAGCGACAGCGGCATGGGCCCGCGAATCTTGATGACGTTGTGGTGCGGTCCGTCAGTGCCCACCAGTACGCCATGCGCGCGCATACGATTCACCACCCACGTCGCTTCGTCAGCAGCTGGCATCAGCGTGTCGCGATTACGCACCAGTTCGACACCGAGAAACAGCCCCGAGCCACGCACGTCGCCCACCAGCTCATATCGGTCCATCAGTGGGCGCAGCCCGGCAAGCAGACGCTCGCCCACGATCAACGCGTTATGCTGAAGATGCTCGTCGAGTGTTACCTGCAACGTGCTTCGACCGGCCACGCACGCTGCCGTGCTACCGCCAAAGGTGCTGAAGAACTCCATTCCATTGTCGAAGCGATCGGCGATCGCTCGCGTGGTGAGGACGGCGCCCATGGGGAAGCCATTGGCGATGGGCTTTCCAAGCACCACGATGTCGGGGATCACACCCTGTTGCTCGAATCCCCAGAAGTGTGTGCCCAATCGTCCGAATCCAGTTTGCACTTCATCGGCGATACATACGCCGCCAGCACTGCGTACCCGCGCATAGACGTCAACCAGAAATCCGTCGGGCAGCATGATCTGACCTCCAACGCTCGGACAGCTCTCGGCAATGTACCCGCACAGCCCTCGGCCACGCGCAGCCACTCGATCAAGTGCCACGCCAACCTGCGCCGCGAACCATGGGCCCGGCGCACCCACCACATCGCGGTTGCGGTAGACATCGGGAATCGGCGTCACGTGCACCCAGTCCGGGGCGCCGGTACCACCGGGACCCGCGTGTTTGTACGGACTGATGTCGATGAGCGTGGTGGTGTGTCCATGGTACGCGGAGTCCATCACGATCAGGTCGCGCTGACCAGTGTATCCACGCGCCAGTCGCAACGCCAACTCGTTGGCTTCGCTGCCCGACGCCGTGAAGTAGCACACACCGAGTTGAGAAGGCAGCGTGGCAACGAGCGCGTTTGCATACTCAACCAGCTGCTCCTGCAGATATCGCGTGTTGGTGTTGAGCACTGCCAGCTGTTCGCTGACCGCGCGCACGACGCTCGGGTGCGCGTGTCCCACGTGCGCTACGTTGTTGTAGCCGTCGATGTAGCGCCGTCCATCGTCATCAAAGAGATACTGCTTCCAGCCGCGCACGATGTTGAGCGGAGCCGACCCATACGAAACGCTGAGATTCCGTCCGATGCGCTCGCGACGTAACACCGCGATGTCGGCGGTGGTGCGATGGTGCGGCAGTCGGTCTGGCGGTATGCGGAGCAGGAGATTGGGATCGGGACAGAGGCTGCGCCACACCGCGCGCTGACTGGCGCGCACCGCGCCGTCAACGTTGCACGGCACATCGAGCATGTCGGTGATCAGTTGCACATGCACATGCTGCCACCAGTCGCCGTTGGTGGGCGCGCTGCCGATGCGCGCGAACTCCGTGCCCTTGGCAATGGCCTGGCCCGTCTGCAGCCCGTCGAGCGAGTCAGGCGTCAAGTGTCCGTACAGCGTGTAGAAGTCCACTGGGTCGGCGCCCGTCGTGCGATGGCGTAGCACGATTACCGGACCGTAGTCGTGATGCTGATCGGCATTTTCGAATCCGTGCACGACCCCGTCGAGTGGCGCGAACAGCTTCGATCCCGAGGGCAGCGACAGGTCAAGGCCAATATGAATGGTGCGACGCTCAAGCGACTCGGGCTCGCCGGTCCACTCGTACATCACGCGCGCTTCGTCATATCCTCCCACACCCACCATTGCGCCATGCTCGGCGAGTGTGCGGCTTACCCGTCGATCGACGGCGTCCGGCGTGTTGTCGGCCGAATTGCTTGAGAGCAGCGTGCCACTTACGCTCAGATCGATCGGGGCGACCGGCGTCACGCGCAGGTAATGCCCCGTGAGATGCGCGAACTCGTGGGACTGCGACTGGAGCCAGGACACGACGCGTGGCGCATGTGGCACCGGCGGCAGCCCACACGCTTCGCGAAATACGTAGTGCGCGTACCGAGGATGGATGGAGG
>JANLVM010000368.1:0-4755 GCA_031364015.1 Gemmatimonadaceae bacterium | reverse complement strand
CGCAAGCCGTGGCACCGCTCACGGCGGGCGACATCCATACGATCGACGAACTGATGGAGCTGGGCGATCTCATGACGTTCAATGCCATCGACATCCCCAACCTGTGCGATCCATCGTACACGCCCAAGGTGCCGCCCGCGTTTCGCGACGGTCGCAATGTGTTCGACGCGATTCGTGAGCGCGATGTGTTGGTGCATCACCCGTACGAGTCGTTCGGGGCGTCGGTCGACGCGTTCCTCGAAGCGGCCGCCCATGACCCGCAGGTGCTGGCGATCAAGCTCACGCTCTATCGCACGTCAGGTGACACGGCCATTGTGCGCGCCCTCACCGAGGCGGCCGAGCAGGGGAAGCAGGTCGCCGTGCTGATCGAACTGCAGGCCCGCTTCGATGAGCAGAACAACATTTCGTTCGCGCGCACCATGGAGAGCTTCGGCATCCACGTGGCGTACGGCGTGCCAGGACTGAAGACGCATTCCAAGACGGCGCTCGTGGTGCGACGCGACGCGGACGGCATCCGCCGCTACGCGCACGTCGGTACCGGCAATTACAACTCCAAAACGGCGCGACAGTACACCGATCTTGGCGTGTTCACCTGCAATCCCCAGATCGGTGCCGACCTGACGGATCTGTTCAATTCCCTCACGGGCATGTCGCGGCAGAAACGCTATCGCAAGTTGTTGGTCGCGCCGGCCAATCTCCGCGAACGGACGATCGAACTGATCGATCGTGAGGCGGTGCACGCGAACGCGGGTCGTGGCGGTCGCATCATTGCCAAGATGAACGCGCTCGTCGATCCTGGTGTCATCGAGGCACTCTATCGCGCGTCGCAAGCGGGAGTGGAGATCGATCTGATTGTGCGCGGGATCTGCTGTCTGTTGCCTGGCGTGCCGGGTGTGAGCGAGCGCATTCGTGTGGTTTCGATCATTGGACGCTTTCTCGAGCATTCGCGGCTCGTGTACTTCGCCAACGCGGGCACTCCCGCGTACTACATTGGGTCGGCCGACTGGATGCCGCGCAACCTCGACCGACGGGTCGAAGTCATGATCCCTATCGAAGGCGCGCAGCTGCATCAGCGACTGCGGTCGCTCCTGGAGACATGCTTATCCGACAATCGTCAGGCGTGGGAGCTCGGCGCTGATGGCCAGTACCGCCGCCGGTTTCCGGAGAATGCGCCAGTACGCGCCTCGCAAGACATCTTCATGCGCGAGCCCTGGGGTATGCTGAACGAAAGCAAACCAAGCCCAGCCCCGCGCCGGCGTTCACCGCGTCCGCGCGGACACGCGCGCACCGAAGGCAAGGGGCGGACCAACCCGGTCATCGAGGACGGCTGAGCCGGAACGGCGTTACTCGCTGTCACCCTCGTCGAAGGTGATGACGGCACCGTCCGGCGCCACCACTTCCAGCGGTCGACCCAATACCTGCTCGAGGAGTGCGCGCTTGCGTGCGCCGCCCCAGCACTCCAGTCGCACACTACTGGCCCCTTCGGCGGCAACGACACTCACGCGCATGGCGTCGGACGCCCAACGGATCTTGAGTCGGGCCACGGCGCCAACATGACCGCGATCGAGTCCGTCCGCGAAACGCAACAGGGCGGACAACTTCACGATCCGCTCGCGGAGCACTCGGTCGAGCTGCGCGAACCCACGGTGCTTACGTTTAGGTGGTGCGCCGCGGTGGTAACGCGCCACGTGCGCGATGGCAATCTGTTCGGCTGGCGTCATGCCAAGCAATTCGGCATGCGAAATGAGGTGAAACGAATGCTTGTGATGATTTTCGTAGTTGATGTGGTAGCCCACGTCGTGTAGCAGCGCGGCATCGGACAGTATGCGGCGGTCGACTGCACCGAGTCCCATTCGCGGCGCCAGCGTATCGAACAGCTGCAACGACAGCATTTGGACCTGGCGTGAGTGTGGCTCTTCGAAATGGCACCGTTCCGCGAACTCCCGAACCGAACGTTCTCGGGCCGCACCTGGATCGGCGACCACCGGGGTCACGCGCGCCGACTCCAGCAGCAGCCCTTCGCGTATGCCGTATCCGGAAGTCACCAGGTCACGGGCGTCGAAGCGCGCCATGACTTCGGCGGCCGTGGCGAGTCCCGCAACGATAATGTCCGCGCGCGCCGGATTGAGCCCGGGCACCTGCGAGCGCTCCTCGGGGTCGAGCCGTTGCATGCCAACCAGCAGGTGTTCGAGCTCCACACGCGAGACACGAGTGCCATGAGGCGCCCGTGATGTCAGCCCTTGTCGCTGCAGCATGATGCCCGCGAGGTTCGTGAAGGTCCCGCCCGAGCCAATCACGCGAACGCCGCGCCAGTCTTTCACGGGTGATGCTTTTCGAAGTCCGTCCCGCACGTGCTCACGAAGTTCGCGCACACCGCGCGGTCTGACCTGCGGCGACAGGAATCTCTCGGTGAGCCGAACGGCACCAAACGGCAGCGACGCGACGCGCTCAATGAGGCCATCCTTGGCCAGCACGATCTCGAGTGATCCTCCGCCAATGTCCATCACCAGCACACGCCCAGCGCCCAGATCGAAATGTGCCAGCGCGCTGCGGTAGCACAGGAGGGCCTCCTCTTCGCCGCTCAGCACACGAATCTCAATTCCGGTGAGCGCTTGGGCGCGAGTGGTGAACTCCAAACCGTTGGTGGCATCCCGCACCGCACTCGTGGCAACAATCTCAATCCGCGCCGCGCCAAGCTGTCGCGACAACACGACCATGCGCTGGACGGAGGCGAGCGCCGCGTCGAGTGCCGTTTGTCCAAGCGCACCGGTGCGTTCGAGACCCTCGCCGAGGCGAGGCATGGCCTTCATCTCATCCAGCACCCGGATCTGGCCGGTGGGAGAGACATCGGCGACGATCTGGCGAATAGAGTTCGAGCCGATGTCGATTGCCGCGATTCGTTGATCGCCCATCGCGGTGGTGCCGAACGCAGGTGAAAGGGGGCGTGCGGTCATGCGTTGCGCCTCTCGCTGTCCACGGGAATCATGTGTGCTCCGCGCGCCTCTTCAGCGTGCTCTTCATCGTATCGGTGGCGAATCTGCCAGAAAGACTGTCCAGTCGGAGACGCGGGCTGCCTGGTGCAAGTTATGCGTTACGACCACGATCGACAGGTCTCGGCGCAACTCGTACAGCAGCTCCTCGATATGCTGGGTCGCCAACGGATCGAGCGCGCTGGTGGGCTCGTCGAGCAGGAGTACGTCCGGCTCGTTCGTGAATATCGGCGGCGCCAAGCTGCCCGAAGCCGACTCAGCGGCGCTGAAGGAGACGTGGTCCCTCAGGGTGACAGTTGGTCTCCGCCGTCCTCGGCGTGATGCTTGATCGACTTGCCCTCGACGAGGAACACCACTCCTTCGGCCACGTTCGTGGCAAGATCGGCGACGCGCTCCAAATTGCGCGAGACCAGCAAGATCTCCATGCCCGTGCTGATCATCTGCGGATTCTCCATCATGTGCGTCAGCAGAATCCTGAACACCGACCGATTGAGCGCGTCGACCTGATCGTCGCGTCGGCAGATCTCGCGCCCCGCCTTCGCATCGCCACGGATGAACGCGTCGATCGAGTCCGCGAGCATGCTGCGTGTGAGCCGGGCCATCTCGACGATCTCGGGTTCGGGCACGATCTGTCGGGCCTTTGATACGCGGATCGCCGACTGCGCGATGTTCACCGCGTGGTCGCCCACGCGTTCCAGGTCGTTCGCAATGCGCATGGCTGACGTCAGCATCCGCAGATCGCGCGCCATGGGTTGTTGCAGCGCCAACAGGGAAATGCAGCGTTCTTCGATGTCCACCTCGCGGGTGTCGATCTCCCGATCCCCCAGGATCACGGCCTGCGCCTTGTTGTCGTCCCGCGACAGCAAGGCGTCAACGGCCATCGACAGCGCGGCCTCGGCAGCACCGGACATCGTAACGAGGCGCGACCTGACGTCGGCGAGTTCTTCGTGGAAGTGCCTGTGAATCTCGGTCATCCGAATCTCCCCGTGATGTAGTCTTCGGTACGCGTGTTGCGCGGTGTCGTGAAGATTTGATTCGTGTCGCCCATCTCCACCAGGCGTCCAGCGTCGAAGAACCCCGTGCGACGCGCGACGCGCGCCGCCTGCTGCATGTTGTGGGTCACGATCACGATGGTGTAGTCCTGCTTGAGCTCGAAAATCAGCTCCTCGACCTTCTGCGTGGCGATCGGGTCGAGCGCTGAACAGGGTTCGTCCATGAGCAAAATCGACGGCTCGTTCGCCAGCGCCCGCGCAATGCAGAGTCGTTGCTGCTGTCCGCCCGAAAGGCCCGTGGCCGGCTGCGTCAGCCGATCCTTGACCTCGTCCCACAGGGCGGCGCGTCGCAGGCAACGCTCCACGACGTCGGCCAAGTCGGACCGGCGCACGAGGGCGTTCAGGCGAGGACCGTACGCCACGTTGTCATAGATGGACTTCGGAAACGGGTTGGGGCGCTGGAACACCATGCCCACGCGCTGACGATGCGCCACCAGGTCGAGGCCCGCGCCATACACGCGACGCCCTTCGACCAGCAGTTCGCCCGTGACACGTGTGCTCGGCACCAGGTCGTTCATGCGGTTGATGCATCGCAGAAACGTGCTCTTGCCACAACCCGATGGCCCGATGATCGCCGTCACCGCTCGGCGCTCAAGCTGCAGCGTTACATCGTGCAACGTTTTTCGCGTCCCGTACCAGAAGGAGAAATCCTTCGCCTCGATGGCGCTCGTCGCCACCGCCTCCTCCGGAGCCGTCATCCGAAGCGTCCGGTA
>JANLVM010000929.1:0-20122 GCA_031364015.1 Gemmatimonadaceae bacterium | reverse complement strand
CCTCGGAAGCTATTCGCGTTGGATTTTCATGGCGCTCACTGCGGGCGCGCTGGTCATTCTATGGCGGCTGTACCAGCAGACGCCGGTCGGCAATCGCGTGCGGGCGCTGGCGGTGGCACTCGTGTCGGCGGGCGCCCTCGGGAATCTTCTTGACCGGCTGCGATCCGATCTTGGTGTGGTGGACTTTGTCGACGTGGGTATTGGTGCCCATCGATGGCCGACGTTCAATGTGGCAGACATGGCGGTCAGCAGCGGCGCATTCCTGCTGGCGTGGGTGCTCTGGCGCGAGGAGAAACAGGAATCGGCGATGCGCGTGACGTCATCGAACCACAGCGCGTCACCCGACACGGTTGACGCACCGTGAGCACCACGTCGTCCGGGGTGACGCCGCACGCGATGGCACCCCCGGCCGCACGGACGTGGCCGTTTTGGGCGATCGTGGCGAGCGTCACGGCCTTCGACTTCGTGACCAAGGCGCTGGCGGTGGAGGCGTTGTCGCCTCGGCACATTCCGCATCGAGTGATCGGCGATGTGGTGCGCTTCACGCTCGCGTACAATCCTGGTGCGGCGTTCGGCATGCACGTGGGACCCGCGTCGCGTTGGATTTTCGCCGTCCTGAGTCTCGTGATCGTCGGTGTGCTGCTGCGTTCGACGGCCGATCTTACGCGCCTGTCCACGCTCGCAGCCTATGGTGTGCCGATTGTCATCGGCGGTGCCCTGGGCAACTTGCTCGATCGCATTTTTCAGCGTGAAGGCGTGGTCGATTTCATTGACATCGGGGTGGGCAGCGTGCGCTTCTGGACATTCAACGCGGCCGATTCGGCGGTGACCATCGGGGCGATCTGTCTGGTGCTGGCCCTCTGGCGACAGGAAAAGGAACAGCTCGCGGTCGAGCGCGCCCGCGTCGGCAGCGCATCATGACGGCGGCCGACGTGGGTCCGCGACTGGCGACAACGCGCGAGTTCATGGTGAGCGACGAGGCGCTCGAGCGCCTCGACCTGTTGGTGGCGCGTGGCTGCGAACTGTCGCGCACCCAAGCCGCTACGCTGATTGCCAACGGTCACGTGACCGTGAACGGGAAGGCCGAACGCGCATCCTACCGAGGCGAGCAGAACGATCGGGTGTTTGTGACCATTCCGCCGCCGCCCGGACGCGACATCTTACCCGAGGCGATCCCCTTGTCGATCGTCTTTGAGGATGAGCACCTGGTGGTGGTGGACAAGGCCGCCGGCATGGTGGTGCATCCGGCGCCTGGAAATTGGACCGGCACGCTGGTTAACGCGCTCCTGGCGCGGGGCGAACCCTTGGCCGACGGCGGCGGCGCCGAACGGGCCGGACTGGTGCATCGTCTCGACAAGGATACGTCGGGGCTGCTGCTGGTCGCCAAGACGGATATCGCGCACCGCGCGCTCAGCGCGGCCTTGGCGGCCCGACGCATCACGCGTCGCTACGCCGCGCTCACGTGGGGGCATCTCACGTCCGACTCGATAACGATCGACAAGCCGATCGCGCGTGACCCGCGCGACCGAACACGCATGGCGATCGTCCAGGATGGAAGGGCCGCGAAGACCATTTTCGTTCGGCTGGCCCGCTTTGACTCGGTCGACCTGTTGCGCGCGCACCTGCATACCGGACGCACCCATCAGATCCGTGTGCATTTGGCGTCAGTGGGGCACCCGGTCGTTGGTGACGATACCTATGGAGGCGGGGGTGGTCGGCGATTGGCCGAGCTCCCGGCGAAACGGCATTTCCTGCACGCGGCGTGGTTGCGATTCCGTCATCCCGTGTCCGGGGTGCTGATCGACCTGCGTTCGCCGCTGCCCAGCGATCTCAAACGATCGTTGGCGGCGCTCAGCGGCATGCCCGAACTCGGCACCCATCCGGATCCACTCGATGAACTCGGCTTCTACCGCACCACCGACAGCGACGTCGCAGTCGATAGCGCCGCCACCGACGCATCCTAGCGGAACGTTCGACGATTCGGACGATGTGCGCCTGCGCGTGCTGGTGGTGCGTGTCGGTCAGCACGAGTACGGCATCCCGGTGAGCCAAGTCCGGGAAGTATTCCGCGCGGAGCGCGTGACGCGGGTGCCGGGGACGTCGGCGCTCGTGCGAGGGATCGTCAACGTGCGGGGCGCCGTCGTCACGGTGCTGGAACTTTCCGAGCTGCTGGCGGCTTCTCGTGCCATTACCTCGACGTCGGTCGTCCTGCTTGAGCACGGATCCCGCCTGATAGGGCTGGCCGTGGATGCGGTGCGCGATGTGCGGGTGCAGGAAGAACTCCAGGCGGAACACCTCCAGGATCCTGAACGCCCATCCGTCGCTCCGCTGGATGCGGTCGCGCTGTGCGCGCCGCATCTGGTCTCTTCCGAGGAGATGGGACGGTGAGCCGAACGGTGCTGATCTGTGACGACGCGATCTTCATGCGCACGATGGTCGGAGACATCCTCCAGCAGGCCGGCTTCGAAATCGTGGGAGAAGCGGAGACGGGCGTGCAGGCGGTGGAGAAGTACCGCCTGCTTCGACCCGACCTGGTGACAATGGATATCGTGATGCCGGACATGGGTGGCATTGACGCGGTCCGTGAGATCACGAAGCAGGACCCCACCGCGCGCATTCTGATGTGCAGTGCGATGGGACAGCAAGCGCTCGTGGTCGAAGCCATCCAGGCCGGCGCGAAGGACTTCGTGGTGAAGCCCTTTCAGCCCAGTCGAGTGCTCGAAGCGGTCAACCGGGTACTCGCGGCGTAAGCCGCGTCTTACCGGCCGGTCGGCGATGGACCAGGCCCGTTACGCCGAATTGTTTCGCGCCGAGGCGCGCGAGCATCTCGCCGAATTGGATACGACGCTGCTCGCCTTCGAACAGCGCGCCGATCCGGCGTACGTGGCGACGCTCTTTCGCAGCACGCACACCATCAAGGGAATGGCGGCGGCCATGGGCTATCGCGCGGTCGAGCAAGTGTCTCACGCCCTTGAATCGCTGCTGGATGGCGTACGAAGCGGCGTATCACTCGCCGATCAGGCGGTGGTCGCACTCCTGTTCGAAGGCACCGATGCGCTCCGGGCCTGCATCGACGACGCGGTCGCCGGTCGCGGTGACCTGCTTCCGACCGCGTTAACGCCGCTGCTGCAGCGGCTCGACGCGCGGAGCGACCTGGCGCCGCGACCCGCGCCGCGCCTGCCCGAGCCAACCAACGACCTCCTCGCGGGATTGACACACGGCGCGCTGTTCGATGACGTGCACCCGTCGCCGCCGCGTCGCGACACGATGACCGAGGATCGCGTCGTCAGAGTGCGGTTGACATCTGACTGCCCGCTCAAGGGCGTACGGGCGCTGCTGGTGTTAGGACGGCTAGCGCCAATGGGGACGGTGCTCCACGTGGAGCCATCACAGTCGCGCTGGCCTGACGATGCTTTTGATGGCGTGTTCACGATTTCCCTCCGCACTGCGGCGACGGCCGATCGGCTCGAGGAAGCCGTGCGCGCGGCCGGCGACGTCGCCCACGTCACCGTGAACGCCTTCCTCGCCGAGCCGCGCCGTGACGGCGCGGGCGACGCACTGCGCACGGTGCGGGTGGATCGCCGACGACTCGATACGCTGCTCGATTTGGTCGGCGAACTGGTCATCACGCGAGACCGCCTGCTGCGTATCGCCGAGGAAAGCGATCACTCGTCCACCCGCGCGCTCACCCGCGCGGCGCACGAAACGGCCCGACTGATCAGTGCCCTGCAGGATGAGGTCCTGCAAGCGCGCATGGTGCCGGTGGGGCAGGTGTTTGATCGGTTCCCGCGCTTGGTGCGTGACATTGCGCGCGACCTCGGCAAGGAGGTGCAGTTCCTGACCGAAGGGCGGGACATCGAGCTCGATCGCACGCTGTTGGACGCGATCGGTGATCCCGTTGTGCACCTGCTCCGGAACGCGCTCGACCACGGCATCGAGGATGCAGAAACGCGGCGGGCGGCCGGCAAATCCCCTACGGGTCGACTGATGTTGCGCGCCGCACGCGATCGCGCTGCAGTGATCCTGCAAGTCGAAGACGACGGCCGAGGCATCGATCGAGCGGTCATCCTGCGACGCGCGCACGAACAAGGCCTTCTCCCGGCGACGGTAGAAGCACTCGATGATGATGCGCTGTTGCAGGTGCTGTCTCACCCCGGATTTTCCACGTCGCGATCGGTCTCCGCGATCTCGGGGCGCGGGGTCGGCGTTGACGTCGTCGTCACGCGTGTGCGCGCCCTCGGCGGCACCCTGGAACTCGAGACGCTGGACGGGGAGGGGTCCGTCTTCACCCTGCGACTCCCGGTCACACTGGCTATTGCCCGCGCGCTCCTGGTCGACGTCGCGGGATCGACGTACGCGCTTCCGGCCGCGCATGTCGTCGAAGCGCTGGCATACGATCCCGGCATGCTGGTCACCGGGGCGGAACGTGAATCTCTCACGCTGCGCGATGAAGTCATACCGATCGTGCAATTGCGGGAGCGGTTTGGCCATCCGCGGCAGATGGACGATGCGTTTGTGGCGGTGATCGAAGTGTCGGGCCGGCGCGCCGCGCTGCTGGTAGATGCGCTGGTCGCGCAACAGGATATCGTCGTAAAACCGTTCGACGCGGTCAAAGGCAGTGAGCCGTGGTTTAGCGGCGCCACGGTTCTCGGTGACGGGACGCCGGCGCTCATCGTCGATCTGGGTAGCCTCACGTGATCGTCCCGACTGGGGCGACGGGTTACGCAGGTTCGTCGCATTGACGCCAGAGTGACGATGGAAGCGATCCACTCGCTGAAAACAATCCAGCTTGACGCGCTGCGAGAAACCGCAAACATCGGTGCCGGCCATGCGGCGACCGCGTTGTCGCAAATGACCGGCACCACCATCATGATCAAGGTCCCCGCGATCTCGGTCGCGAGCATGGAGGACATGCCCGCGCAATTCTCGCCCGACGAAGAGCCGGTGGCTGCGGTGCTCATGCACATGCTGGGCGACCTTAGCGGGCGGACCCTGTTGGTATTTCCGCGACCGACCGTCATGCGGTTGGCCGAATTGATGCTGCGGCGCCCGGTGGGTTCGTCGCTGGCGCTCGGTGAGCTCGAGTCGTCGGCCATCAAGGAGGCCGGCAACATACTCAGCGGCGCGTACATGAACGCGCTCAGCGATTTTCTGGGCATGCTTCTGCTGCCGTCACCACCGACGCTGGTCATCGACATGTCGACCGCCGTGCTCACGAGCGCCTTTGGCGAGTTCGCGCCCGATCCCGATGCCATCCTCTGCGTGGAGAGTGAGTTCATCCTCACGGAACTCCAGCACACGCTGAGAGGATTCTTCTTGCTGCTGCCGGATCCGGCATCGCTGCAAGTGATGTTGCGCGCGCTGCGACTGGCCTGAGGCCCGGTGATGGAGAGCGGCGAGCCGACCCGAGGCACGCCAGGCGGGCGTGATGTCGAGGTGCTGCGCGCGATGGCGAACCGTATCGATCAGCAGGACCCCGGCGCGTTCAACAATCTCGGGGTGCTGTACTTCAGCAAGGGGCTCTACACCGAGGCCGTGGATGCGTTTCTTCGTGCGCTGACGCTGGATGCGCGCATGCGCACGGCTGCGCGCAATCTCGAAGTGGCGGCGGCGAAACCCGGCGCCTGCGACGCGCGGCTCACGGGCCTCAATGTCCGCTTGGCCGATCACCCCCATGATGCCGTGGCGCGGCGCGATCGCGCGCGCCTCTTGCGCCTGATCGGTCGGCTCACCGAAGCCACACAACAACTCGACACCCTGATCGCGGAGGACCCGGACGACGGCGCCTCGCTGTTCGAACGCGGGCTCGTCGAGCAACGGGTGGGTGATCTGCGAAGGGCGCAGCGATGGTTCGAGCGTGCGGTCAACGCACTCAGCGACGATCCGGTCGCGCGCCTGCACCTGGCGGAAGTGCTGTACCAGCGTGGACACAACGAGCAGGCGCTGACCGCGCTGGATGCCGCGCTCGGCCAGGACGACACCATTGCCGATGCGCACTTGCTGCGCGGTTTCGTCCTCGGAGACATGGGATATCACGAGGCCGCAGTGACGGCCTCGCGTCGCGCCGCAGCACTCAATCCATCACTCCAGGCGCTGCAGTCGCACTTGTCGCTCGTGTCCGGGTCCAACGCGACCGTGGCGGGTGAAGCCGCCGCCGCCGATGCGACGGTGCAACCCATCGGCGCGCTGGCGCGCTACGGCTTGGGCCTGGCGTTCCGTCAGCGCGGCTACTTTGACGAGGCGCGCCGGGAATTTCAACGCGCGCTCGCGCACGGTGAGGACGCGCGCTTGTCGCGGCATGCGATGGCGGAACTCGACCTCGTCGCCGGGGACTTTGTGGCCGCCCGCGCCGCGTATGAGGGTCTGCTGCGTGACCAGCCGGAGCATGCACGCTACTGGAATGAGCACGGCGTCGCACTGCACCAAAGCGGAGACGTGACGGGCGCCGCCCACTCGTATCGATCGGCGCTGCGGCACGATCCACGCTATGCGCTCGCGTACAACAATCTTGGGGTGGCCCTATACGATCGTGGTGACGACACGGCCGCGCGTGAATCACTGCTGCGTGCGTGTGAGCTCGATCCCTCCCTGATTCGGTCGCGTCTGAACCTGGCGCTCTGGTTTCAACGACAGCACGATCCACTCGCCTCGCTCGCACTACTCCGGGAGCTCGTGGCATTTCATCCAAACGACGCGGACGCATGGCACGCACTTGGTGCGGTGTGCCAACAGCTCCTCTGGCGGGATGAGGCGCTCGCGGCGTTTGCCCGAGCGGTTGAAGAACGGCCGACACACGGCGAGGCCCGCTATGCGCTCGCCCACGTACTCGGTCGAATGGGTGACGCGGACGGGGCGCTGCGCGAGACCGAGCGGGCACTCGGGCTCGCCCCGGTTCGGACCGAAGCGCGCATGCATGTTGGCATCGACCTGCAACGCGAGTGTCCCGAGGCGTGCGGGGCGCTGGCGTTGCTCGCCGTACGAGATGGTGATCCGCTGCGTGGCGTGGCCTTGGCCTCAGACGACGTGGCGGCGCTCTTGCCGGAGCGCGATACACTCGTCGCCATTGATCTACAGGATCCCGTGGCCGCCGCCGAGCGTGCCTGTCACGATGCGAACGACTTCGCCGACCGCGGTGTGACGGGAGAAGCGCTGGAGCGCTACGCCCACGCGCGCTCACTCCTGGAGCCTGCGCATGCGTTGCCCGACCGTCCGCAGTACGCCAAGTGGCGTGAGGCGGCCATTGGCGAGGCCCGATCGCGGTGCTTATTGGGACACGGGATGGACGCGTTGTCCCTCCTCAAGCTCCTGGGCACGCAGGACGGGACCAGCATCGAAGTGACGGCGCTCTTTGCCTACAGTGCGGCGTCGTCTGGCGCGTCGCACGCGGACGCGGCCCGCACAGCGATTCTCCGAATTCTGCGGCGGGCACCGATCAGCGCTGCCTTGATGCACTTCGTCGGTGACGCGGCCACGCTCATCAATGACGGCGGACTGGCCCTGGGCTGTTATCGCCGCGCACTGGCGCTCGATCCCTCTCGACCGTCGGCACGCGTGGCAATCGCTCGCCAACTGCGTGCGCGCGGCGATCTCCTTGCGGCGCGTCTCGAGCTGGTCGCCGCGCTGTCGTCGGCACCAGGTTGGCGCGATGCCGTTGTCGAACTCGCGCACGTACACCGCAACGCGGATCGACCACACGATGCGTTAGGGGTGCTCACGCAGCATCTCAAGACCACGCCCACCGACCTTGAGGCGCTTATCCTCCTCGCGGAAACACTGATCCGTCTGGAGAAGGATGCCGATGCGCGTATCGCGGTAACACGTGTGCTGCGACACGATCCCGCCCACCAGCATGGTGTCTGGCTTGATGGAGTGCTCCTCGCGCGGCAAGCGCGTGTGCGGGACGCGGTGGAGCGTTGGCGACGCGTGGCCAGTGACGGCGGCGACACGGTGCTGTCGAACAAGGCCCTGCAAGCGATCGCCGAGGTGGAAGGACCGTCGCGGCAACCGTCGCGGCAACCGTCGCGGCAACCGTCGCGGCAACCGTCGTTGCGCCTCGTGTCATGAGCCGACGATGAGCCTGGAAGGCCGTCTTCGCGAGCTCGGACTTCCGGACGTGCTCCAACTGCTGAGCCTGAGCCGGAAGTCTGGAACATTGCATCTCCGCGCGCAGCTGCAGGGAAACGCGGCGTATGTGCGTCTGACGCAAGGGGCGATCGTGGATGCCGCGACGTGGCGCCTCGTGGACGCTGCCGACGCCACGGAGGCGCCGGGACTCGCCACGTCGCCCGCGTCGGTACGCGCGGTACAATCGTGCGTGCTCGACCTGCTGACGTGGTGTGACGGCGACTTTCGCTTCACGCCGATCGACTCCACGCCACCCAGCAGTCCGGTCCGTCTAACCGTCGACATCCTGCTGGTCGAGGCGGCGCAGCGCGCGGAAGGCTGGGAACGCATCGTTGACCGCATCGCCCATGCACACGTGGTGCCCGCTTTCGTCGATGTCGAGCCACAACAGTTGCCGTTGCTGCGGTTGGTGTCGCAGGAGTGGGAGATTCTGACGCGGGTCGACGGCAAGCGCGATCTCGGCGAACTCGCGACCGTCCTCGGGCGCGAACTCCTTGATGTCGCCGAAATGGTGCATGGGCTCATCGGGGCCGGTCTGCTGACACTGCGAGGAGCCGAAAGCCGACCGCGACGAAACCCCACGCCACCGATTGGCAGCGACGCATTGACGAACCATGAACGCCCGCCGGGTGACCTTTGGATCCCGCAGGGTGACGACGACATGGCGGCATCGGGCGTGCTGATCAACGACGATGATTCACTGTTTGATCCGATCCAAATGGGTGTGCTGACTGCGGACGGCATGCCACGTCGGCGCACCACGCCGTTCGGCGTGCCGACCCTCGGCGCGAGGAGTGGCGAGTCGACAAATCACGGCGTTGCGCCGACGGTGACTAAGACGTCTCTCCACCGAGGGGAGACAAGTGTGCCGTTGTCCGGTATGGATGCGACCACGATGTGCACGCATGGGGATGAGGCGGCGCGACGTGGTGACCTTGCCGAGGCACTGAAATACTGGAGTGCTGCCCTCCGGTCGGAGGCATCGCTCGTGAACGCGGATCGCATCCGCGAAGCGATCGCGTTGGCCGCCCGACTACACGCGTTACTGCATCCCGCAGCGCGTCGAGAGTAACGGCCGGACAAGAGGGACGGGCGCATGCCCATCGTGGACCACGCCACGAAACTGATTACTTGTAAACTGGTCTACTACGGTCCGGGTCGATCGGGGAAGACCACCAATCTGACACACCTGCACGGCGCGTTGCCCGACGGGCAGGTTGGTGAACTCACGTCACTCGCAACCCGTCGCGATCGCACGCTGTTCTTCGACTATCTGCCGGTCGATCTGGGGACGGTCGGTGCGTATCGTGTGCGCTTCCAACTCTACACGGTTCCCGGCCAACCGTACTACCGGGCGATTCGTCAACTCGTGTTACAGGGTGCGGATGGCGTGGCGTTCGTCGTGGACAGCCAGCGGCATCGCTGGGACGACAACCTGGAGAGCCTGCAGGACATGCACGCCAACCTGGCCGAGCACGGCGTCGACGTACGCGAACTGCCGGTGGTGATGCAGTACAACAAGCAGGATCTCCCACCCTCGCTGGCCGCGTCGGTCGCTGAGCTGTCCGTCGCACTCAACTTCCGGGGCGTACCGGAGTTTGCGGCCGACGCATTGCACGGCGTCGGCGTGTTCGACACGCTGCGATCGTTGGGCATGCGTGTCCTGCGTCGGCTTGGCGCCGCCGACGGCACCACCACCGCCCGGCGCGCCCGCGCGGCGCTGAAAACGCCGTCGGCTCGGCCTGCCATCGTGAAGGAACTCGCCACGGTCGGTGCGGGCGCGTGAGTACGCTGCTTGACGGAGGGTACCGTTTCGAGACGTTCGTGATTGGCTCGTCCAATCGGCTCGCCGTGTCCGCAGCGCACGCCGTGGCCGAAGCGCCCGGCACCGCCTACAATCCGCTCTTCGTGTATGGGGGCTCGGGATTGGGCAAGACGCATCTGGTCGCCGCCCTCGCGTTTCAGGCGCGACTGGCTCAACCCAACTTGCGGGTGGAGTTTTCCACGGGCGAAGACGTCGCCGAACGACTGCACAAGGCCGTCGCCGCCGGACAGCAAGCGGAGTTCGCGCGCCGCTATCAGGAAGTCGACTTGCTGTTGTTGGACGACGTGCAGTTCCTCACGGGACAACGGGAAACGCAGACCGAACTGCTTCGCCTGTTCAACCTGATGCAGGGGAAGGGGCGTCAGCTGGTGATGACCAGCGATCGTCCGCCTGCGGAGATCCCCGACGTCGACCAGCGACTGTTGTCCCGTCTTTCCGGTGGACTGATCGTGGACGTCGGCGCCCCGGACTACGAGATGCGACTGGCGATCCTTCGCAACGCCTGTGCGGAACGCGAGGTACACTTCGCTGAAGGCGTGCTGGAAGAAACGGCGCGTTTGCCGTTCGTGAATGTGCGCGAACTCAAGGGCGCGCTCAATCGACTGACCGCGTTCCAACAGCTTGGCGACAAGGGCCTGGCCGCCGACGATGTCCGGGCGGTGCTGGGCGAACAGGCGAGTGAGTCGAACGGTGATCGCGTGGTGCTCTCGAGTGTTTCCGTCGCTGAGGGCACGGAGTACGAGGGATTCCTGGCTGACGTGGTGCAGGAAGTCGAAACACACGTAGAGCAATGGCGCGTCTACCTGGGCGAAGCGAGCGCATTTTGGCGTGCGGAGGGGTACGCGACGGCGGTGCTTGATCGCGCGATGGGACTCCCAACCGCGCCGGAAGTCAGCGGCCTGTTGGCAACGTTCGCGGCGGCCGTCGAGCACTTGCGCGACCTCGAGGCACAGGCGCTGGCCGTTGATCCGTCATTGCGCGGGCACCCCGCCTTCCGCAATCCAGAGTCGATCGCCGACGCGCAGCGCTTGCTGGATCGCGCGATCGCGTCAGCGCTCCCGCTGCCGGCCCCCATGCCCGCGTTCACTCGCGCCGCGCTTGAAGCGGGATCGGCGAATCAACTCACGCTCAAGGCGTTTGACTCAGTCCTTGAACACCCCGGCCAGCGCTACAATCCACTGCTTATTCACGGCCCAAGCGGCGTCGGAAAGACCCACATCGCGCACGCGCTGGGGAATGCCGTGCGCGCCGCCTGGCCACGCCAGACTGTGGCGTGTGTGAGTGCGTCGACATTCGTCGAGGAACTGGTGGCCGCGATGCAAGAGGGCGGCGTCGAGCGCTGGCGTTCCCGCTATCGCGCTGCTGACGTGCTCATACTCGATGACGTCCACCAGCTGGCCGACAAGGAACGCACGCAAGAAGAACTGTTCCACTTGTTCAACCACCTGTATGATCGTGGAAGCCAGATCGTGCTCACCAGCGACCGTGCGCCGCGTGATATTGTCGGCTTGGCCGATCGCCTCCGGTCACGTTTTGAAGGCGGACTCGTCGCGACGCTTCAGGCCCCCGATCGCGCCATGCGCGAACGCCTGGTGCATCGATGGCTGCTGGAGGCCGGACACGAACCGGGGCAGGGACTGGTCGCGTTGCTCGCCGATCGCGACGCGCGAAGTGTACGCGAACTGGTTGGGCTCATGACCCGACTCCTCGCTGTCGCCGACCTGTCCGGTCAGCCGCTGACCCTGGAACTCGCGCAGCGAGAACTTGGCGTCGCACGAACTACGCGCACGACGTTCACCCTGCGCGGGCAAGACGCAGGCGCCCTCGACGACTTCTACTTCGATCGCGAAAAGACGATATGGGAATGGCCTGACATCGGCGGACGACTGATCGAAGAGTATCGCTGATGGCGATCCGCGGAAATCTTTCTGAAGCAAGCCTGGCCGACGTCCTGCAATTGCTGGCACTGGGACAAAAAACCGGATGTCTGAGTGTCGCGCGCGAGGGCAGCTTTGGGACGGTGCACTTCGATCGTGGACGCGTGGTGCACGCGGGCATGGTGAACCGGCGAGAACGGCTTGGTGACCGGCTGGTGCGCTGTGGCGCGCTGGCTGCCGACCACCTGGCGCGCGCGGTGGCCACCGTAACCTCACCCGATGACCGCGAGCTCGCCACCGCCCTGCTCGCCCAAGGTCTCGTCGATCGCGACCTGCTGCTGGGGCAGTATCGTGCACAAGTCGAAGAAGCCATCTATCACCTGTTCTCGTGGGACACGGGGACGTTTACGTTCGAAGCCGACTCGCACGCCTCCGACGACGAGCCGCTGTTGTCGATGAGCGCCGACTCCTTGCTGCTGGAGGGCGCGCGACGGGTCGACGAGTGGACGCTCATCGCCAAGAAGATTCCCAGCCTCGATCTCATTTTCGAAGTCGATACCAAACGGCTGGCGCACAGCGCGGTGTCGCTCAGCGCCACGCAAGCGCGGCTGGTACTCCTCCTGGATGGCGTCAATGATGTGCACGCGCTGATCGAACGATCGGGCATTGATGAATTCGAGGTCGGGAAGGCGATCTTTGGGCTGATCACCGCAGGATTTGCGCAGCGCGTTGGGCGCAGCGCGGCGCGGCGTCAGCCGCCGCCGGAAAATCGAGTGGCTGAGCACCGCAATCTGGGCGTCGCGTTCTACCGCACGGGCATGCTCGACGAAGCGCAGCGCGAGTTTCGCCGCGTGCTCGAACTGCGTGATGCCGATGGCGCCGCTCGTTTCTATTTGGGACTGGTGCACCTCAGGCGCGCGGAATGGGAGGACGCGGTGGACACGTTGCGTCGTGCCGCGCACGAGCCTGACGCCCCGGCCGCCGTTTTTCACAATCTCGCGTTCGCGCTGGAACGACTGGGGCGGCTCGATGATGCCCGCGCCGCCCTGCACGAGGCCAGCAAACGCGCGCCGACCGCCAACCCGCGCATCATGCTCTCGGAAGCGGTCATCGCGCTGCACTGCGGCGAGGTGCAAGTCGCCGAGGAGCGCCTGGCGGTCGCGCGTTCCGCGTGGGGATCCCGGCAGCCAACCGCCGCCTGGTATCACGCGGCCGGTCTGGCCGCCGCGCTGGTTGGCGACGCGACGCGCGCCATTGCCACGCTGGATGAGGGGCTCACCGTGCATCCGCATGCAGCCGCCCTGCACAACAATCTTGCGGTCGTGCATGAGCGTCGCGGCAGCTACGAGCTGGCCGCGCGCACGCTGGAGCACGCGTTGCTGGAGGACGCCAACTGCGTGCACCTGCACAAGAACCTCGGCGACTATCTGTATCGGGCGCAGCGCTATGATGAGGCCTTTGATGCCCTGACGCGCGTGGTACGTCTCGACGCCGCCCATGGCGCCGATGTGTACCTCAAGCTGGGAAACATCCACTATCGGCGAGGCGTGATGGACGAAGCCCGATCAGCGTGGGAACGGGCCGTCAGCATCGACCCGGCCAACCGGATTGTCCGCGCGAATCTCGACGCGCTGCGGCGCGCCGAGCCCGGAGCGCATCCCGATCTGTCCAGTGATGCCGTTCTTGCGGGACACGCCGTATGAGCGCTCGCATCGCCCGTGAGGTGGTCGGGCGCGCATGACACACATCACCGTGAGTATTGCCGACTACGCCGTCGGAGCCGGACCGCTGATGTTGGTGACCATTGGATTGGGGTCGTGCGTCGGGATTGCGCTCTACGCGCGCGACGTTCGCGTCGGCGCGCTGGCGCACGTGTTGTTGCCGAATGTGAACCTGTCGGCGGCGCAGGAGACGCCGGGGAAGTATCCCGCGACCGCGATTCCCGCCATGGTGCGGCGCATGCGCGAACTCGGTGCGCACGGCAGAATCGACGCGCGTCTGATCGGTGGGGCCAGCATGTTCACGCCGCTGCTCGCGCCGGGTTCGATGTCACTCGGCGCGCGAAACATTGCTGCGGTCCATGCGGCCTGCGCGGCCAACGAGATACCGATTGTCGCGCAGGACATTGGCGGCACGCACGGCCGGTCCGTGTACTTCGATGTCGCGGTCGGCGACGTCCTCGTGCGTTCCATGCAGAAAGGCGATGTCCGTCTCTAAGTCGATACCGTCGTCGGCCGCGCGCACGAGAGTGCTGGTGGTTGATGACAGCGCGTTCATGCGCCGACTGGTGAGCGACGTGGTGACCGAGAGTGGTGAGTTTGAGGTGGTGGGCACGGCCCGTGACGGCGCCGATGCGTTACGCCAGGTCATGCTGCTCGATCCGGACGTCGTTACCCTGGATGTGGACATGCCCGGTCACGACGGGCTGGAGGCGCTCCAGGAGATCATGCGGAGCGCGCCTCGGCCGGTGGTGATGCTGAGTGCAGGCGGTGCCGATGGAGGCGTCGACGCGACACTCAGGGCGCTGGAGTTAGGCGCGGTGGAGTTTGTGCGTAAGCCATCCGGTACGATCAGCCTCGATCTGGACGATGTCCGCGAGCAATTGCTGGACGCATTGCGCGCTGCGGCGTGTTCGAATCGACTGTCACTCGGCGCGAGTCTGGGCGTCGACAGCGCGAGCGCCGCTGGTGCCCCGGTTGCGCTCTCCGTCGCACGAAACGCGACCAACGCCTTCTCCGTTCAGTACGCCACGCAGATTATCTGCATCGCGTCATCCACTGGCGGGCCCGCTGCACTCGCGCGCGTGGTGCCAAAATTGCCGCGATTCGCGCGCGCGGCCGTGGTCATTGCCCAGCACATGCCGGCCGGGTTCACACAGAGCCTCGCACAGCGGCTCGATACGGGTGCGCAACTGGTCGTTCGCGAGGCGGTGCACAATGCGCCGGTGTTGGCCGGTCATGCCTACCTCGCGCCCGGTGGATTCCATCTGCGGGTGAGCGTGATCGACGGCGTGCCGCGCTGCCTGTTGGATACGTCCCCCACGCTGTGGGGCGTTCGACCAGCCGCAGACTACTTGTTCGTATCAGCGGCGTTGGCGTTTGGCGCTGCCTGTGTTGGCGTCGTGCTCACCGGCATGGGATGCGATGGTGCCGCCGGTCTCTTTGCTGTCCGGCATGCCGGTGGACGTGGCATCGTGCAGGACGCCGCCTCATCGGTCGTCGCCGGGATGCCGATGGCGGCGCTGCAGCATGCTGGCGCCGAACACGTGGTGTCACTGGATCGAGTTGCCGAGACTATTGCCAGTCTCATTGATGCGCCGGAAGGCGCGGAGTTTTCCATATGACGGCACCGCGATTCCGGTCCACGGCCGCGTTCACCATGCGTCAACGGCACACCGCACCGGCGATTGATCGGGCGACGTTTGTCATCTTCTCGCTTGGTGGACAGCGCTACGCTGCGCCAGCGGAGTCCGTCGAGCGTGTGCTCCGGCACGCCCAGTCCGAGGTGCACGCGCTGAGCCTCGTCGAGCACAACGGTCGACAGGTCACGGTCATTGATCTGCGGGACGTGCTCCAGCACGCGTCGCGTGAACTGCCGTGTGACGAGTCCGGCCACGCGCAACCCATGGGAGGGAGCCCGCCACCAAGCCGATCCATGGCGCTTGGTCAGCGCACCCTGGTGTTCTCGGTGCAGGACGCGTGGGTGGCCGCCACGGTCGACGCGGTGTACGAAGTCGCGACCATCGACGCCACGCTGGTGCGGCCGGTCGAAGCGGAATCTGACCTGCGCACGGTCGCGCCGACCGCTGTGGTACGGGGACGGTTCGTGCGGCATGATCACCACGTGCTGGTGCTGGACTTGCTACGGGTCGTGCGCGCAGTGTACGTGTTGACGCAGCACCGCGCGGATGTTGCCAGCGTCGGCGCGTCCACGCCGGGCTCCTGACGGCGCGTCATCATCATCCCGGCCCGACTTCGTGACCTTCCTCGGTACCACCGTTCCCGATAGTGCGCTGCCGAACGGTCACGCTCTCGATGCGCGTTATGCGGTCCTGGCCGATGCGCTCGCCGCGAAGCCCACGGCGTCCGAGCTCGAAAGTCTCAAGCGCGACATTATTGCCCTGTTTCGTGATGCCGATGCGGCGGTTGGGCACTACACCGCGTTCAAGGAATCCGTCAAAGCGCTGGTGAGTCAGTGGAAGCAGCTCGGCGGTACACCGTCGCCGACGGCCCCTGCGGGCGCCACCACGCCTGCCACCGTACCTCTCAACGGTCGGCCTACGGTGTCCGTGCGCGTCGATCACTTGGGGGCGTCGACGTTTGTTGAGAAAGGTTGGTCGAAATTGTCGTTGGGAGATCCGAGTGGTGCCGAGGTCGCACTGCGCCGCGCACTCGAGTTGACTCCCGGAAACAACGAGGCCGAATCACTGCTGGGCTGGGCGCAGATGATGCAACAGCAATATGATTCGGCGCTCTTGACCTTTCATAACGTGCTAATGCGTGACCCCCTCCATGCGCTGGCACGCACGAACGTGGGATATATCTGTCTGCGCAAGCAGATTTATGGTGAGGCGATTGAGCATCTGTCGCGGGCAATTCGCACGGATAGCGATCGGAAAGCGACCCTGTATGCGCATCTCTACCTGGGCATGGTCTACAGCGAGCGCGAGATGTTCGATGACGCCGAACTGTTCTTCCGTCGCGCGCTGGAGTTGGGACCCAACCTGTTGCAGGCGTGGTACGAGTTGGGACGGGCGCATTGGTATGCGGGGCGGACCGATGACGCGAAATCTGCGTGGCGCGAAGGCGCGGAGGCGAACAAGTTCAATCCATGGGGCAAGCGCTGCGCGGAAATGCTGGCACAAGTCTTACAGGGCGGGGCACCGCCGCGCCGAGACTAAATCGCTGGCTGTCGCTTTCGACGCGATGGGCCGTCGTCAGCCTGCTGTGCAGCGCCACCGCTCTACGCGCCCAAGTTGGCCGGCCCGCGATCGAGGCGGGCGAATCGCAGTTACAACGTGGACGCTTCAGTCTGACGTTCGATCGGCGCGATACGCGTCTCGCGCACGCACTGCTCGAGTCGGCGTTGGCCAACGACTCCTTTCCCGGACTCCCGCGTCCTCGCGAGTCGGTGCGCATTGACATCGCGCCAGACGCGGCACGCTTTCGCGCGTTGGTGGGTCCCACCGCGCCGGAATGGGGTGCCGCGATTGCGATTCCGGATCAACGGCGCATCGTCATGCAGGGTGGCCGATCCGGAAGCGACGCCGGCGACCCGGTGGTGGTCCTTCGCCACGAACTCGCGCATCTGGCGCTGCATGAAGCGATGGGTGCCCTCCCACCGCGATGGTTCGACGAGGGGTACGCGAGTCTGACGGCCGGCGAGTGGCATCGGGAAACCGCGTTCGAAACCTCGATCGGACTGCTGTGGCACTCGCTGCCCTCTCGCGAGGCGCTCGAAGCGGGCTTTTTCGCCGGCTCGTCGCGCGCCGAGTGGAGCTACGCGGTCGCGTACCGTGTCGTGAACGAACTTGCCGCTCTCGACCCGAAGAATGGACTCGCCAATTTTTTCAGCGAGTGGAAAGCAACCGGTTCGCTCGAAGCCGGGATCCGCCGTGCGTTCGGGATGACCGGCGAACAGTTCGACCGCCATTGGCAGAAGCGCACGCGGCAGCGATACGGCGCCTTGGCCTTCGTCGCCAATCTGTCGTTGGTCGCCGGTCTGTTTGGACTGCTGCTCGGCCCGCTCTTCTGGATGCGAAAGCGCCGCGATCGACGCAAGCTCGAGGCGATGCGAGCCGCCGACGCCGTGCAAGAACGGGTGCTCATGGAGAGCGCGCTGACCGCACTTCTGGCAGAACCGGTAGAATCTGGCGAACGACCGCCCTTGTAAGGGGCCGGTAGGAGCGGATATCCTCCCCACATGACCGAGATCGAAAAGAAACGCTCGCGAGCCCTGTTGTTCTGGGGTGCCGCACTCCTCACGCTGCTCCTGGGATACGTAGATTTGGCCCGTGGCGGTGAAACAGTGGCACCCATTCTGCTTGTGTTGGGCTACGTTGTCCTGGTGCCGCTGGCCATCCTTAAGGGCTAGCCACGGTCCCGTGACAGGAAAGGCTATAGCCACGGCCCCGTGACAGTGGCCGTAGGTCGTCAGGGACCGAAGGCGCCGGATCGTGATATTCCGATTAAAAAGTGGCCTGAGCCGGGAACGGACGTACAAAGGGATTGTACTTTGTACCAGAGCCGGTGGGACGTTGGTCGATTCGGGCGAATAGCTCAGTTGGTTAGAGCGCCTGTCTTACACACAGGAAGTCGGGGGTTCGAATCCCTCTTCGCCCATCGGTTCGTGGCAAATCCGTCGCTGCTTGCGATGGATCTGCAAAGGTCGCACTTCGAGAAGTCCCCCCCCTGCCTGAGTGGCTTGCGCACAGCCCCGGGTTGTTTCATTCCCCACCTGAGATCGCGATGCCAATCATCAGACGTGCGGAACCCACGGTAATTTGGTGCGGAGGCATGACGTCGATGACACGGAAACTCACAGCGCTCGCCGGGATCGGCTTGACGATGGGCTGTGCCCTGATGGTCCCCGCGCTTGAGGCGCAAGGCCGCGTGACCAACTTGGGCACCCAGAATCGTGTACCCGATCCGAACGCGAAGCGCGTTATGGTGACGGTCTTCAAGTCTACGGTCGGGGGCGTTAAAGACAAGAATCTTGGCGTGCTCGGCGCCGACGCGCTGCGCTCGCGCATTTCCAACGAGTTTCCGTACAAGCAGGTGTACGTCCTGCCGAAAGCGGAAATCAACACCTATCTCGAAGCCTCGGGATTCCCGACCACCGAAGCGCTTGCCGCGCACGACGCGCGTGCACTCGCCACGGTGGTGCGGGCCGATGAGTACCTCACGGGCAATGTCGTGCAGACGCCCGCTGGCTTCAAGATGGAAGCCAACCTGGTGCTCGCGCGTGACGGTTCGCTGGTGCAGCCACTCGGCACCTACGAAGCGCCCAAGATGGACGGCGTCGCGCAAATGGTATCCAGGGAACTCAAGGAAGCTCGAAAGCAACTGGACTTTGAGCAGAAGTGCGTCAACAGTGCGCGCGACAAGAAGTTCGACGCGGCGCTCGCGTTTGCGAAGGAGGGTGTCGTGGTCTACCCGAAGGCGACCTTGGCGCGCATCTGTCAGGCGAACGTGATGGTTGAGCAAAAGGCGCCCAACGAACAGCTGTTGGCCATCTCGCGTGAAATCGTCGCGATCGATCCGCGTAGTCGGCCGGGTCTGTCGATCATGGCGAACGCGTTCCGTCAACTAGAGATGCCGGACTCTGCAGTCGTCGCGCTGACGCGATTGCTGTCCACCGACCCGACGAATCCGCGTCTCCAGAAAGACGTGGTCGAAGCCCTTGCCTCGATCGCCAATCCGCGGGTCGCGCGGCCGATTATCGATTCGGCGGTCGCCATCAACCCCGGTGAGCCGGACTTGCTGCGTTTGCGCTGGCTTATTTTGCTTGCCGTGAAAGACTACAAGGAAGCGTACGCACAGGGTGAAGACCTGGTAAAGCTCGACACGTCATTTGCCGACACCACGTACTTCCTGAAGACGGCCGCCGCGCATCAGGCGGACAGCCAGTTCCAGAAAGCCGCAGAGGCGGCAGCGAAGGGTTTGCAGAAGTTCCCGAATCAGCCTTCGCTCACGTACATGCAGATTGCGTCGCTCACGCAGGCCGGACAGAATCAGCAGGCGCTCGATGCGCTCGACAAAGCCGACGCCGCGAAGATTCCGGTCGAGAACGGTGGCTTCATGCGCATCACGATTCTCACTGCGCTGAACCGCACCGAAGAAATCCTGCCGGCGGCGAAGTCGCTTGTTGCTTCGGGCGATACGAGTACCACGCTGCGACAGATGATCATCAAGATCGGCGACGACAAACGGAAATCGGCGCAGAAAAACTCCAGTGCTGCCGAGTACGAGGAGGCGCTCAAGATCTTCGCGTATGTCGACAGCGTTTCAAAGGGCCCGATTAAGGCGCAGGCCGGATTCTTGATGGGCGCCACCTACGTCACCTACGGGCAGCTGAAGCTCAACCTGGCGATTCAGGAAAAGACGTGTCAGCCAGCCAAAGACGCCAAGAACTACTTCGCTGAAGCACAGATTAACTTACCCAAGGGTGGTGCTACGGCGGTCGATGCCATGCGGCAGCTGATGGGAGCCGTCATGCAGTTGGATCCCGAAGCGGATAAGGTCATCAAGGCATACTGTAAGTAGCGTCTACCAAACGCTTTCCCACGCGAGCCCGC
>JANLVM010000332.1:0-1974 GCA_031364015.1 Gemmatimonadaceae bacterium | reverse complement strand
GGTCCCAACTCTCGTGATATCCGTCGTCGAAGGATTGGAAGTCCACGAAGCTCGCCTCGGGCCGAACACCGGCAACCTTGCCGATCTCACGCATCGACACGCCCGCAAATCGCGCCACGGCGTTCCATCCCTCCACGCAATAGTGATTCACCCGCTGCTCCACCCGCGGCAGCGCCATGAGCTGCGGCAGCGTCAGGGTCACGGGGTTCCGTACCAGCCCACTCACTTCAAGTGCCCATGGACCCGTCAACGTCGCGTCATAGCGGGGCACCGCGTCGGAAATGAAGTACGATGGGAAACGATTGCCGGCCACGACCGCGCCTGGTGAGCCGTGGTCCATCGACGTGTGTCGCAGTAGCCACTTCTCCACCGATTCGTTCTTGCGCGTGGCGAAGGCCAGCGCCTTCTCTGCGCTGCGCGGCCCCGACGAGTTGCAGGCCGCCAGCCACGCCAGCGCCAGCGATGACGCGCTGGCTTTCACGAACCCGCGCCGATCGACATCAGGTGCTGCGACCGTCGCCGGTGAGGCCTCCAGCGCGCTCACGCTGCGATCGATGAGGGCAATCGCCTTGAGGCAGATCACGCGTGATGTCATGAGCCCACTTCCTCGGACGTTGAGGTGGCGTCGGACGACTCGACCATCGGCATCGCTGCTGGTCGCTGGCGCTTCGGCAACAATCCCCGGAACGGCCGGGCGTTTCGGGCGATCGGCGAGAAACGGTCGCTATACCCGCCAGTAATCATACTGCGCAGACTGTAGGGGTCGACGCTGATAACCATGAACACATGTACCACCGACAAGGCCACCAGCCCCAGCATGGCGAGAAAATGCCAGTACCGTGCCCAGACGTATCCGCCCAGCGCGTTCGTCAACCAGCCCAGCGATACCGGCTTCCAGATGGCGAGACCCGACACGACAATCATCGCGGCGAGAATTGGCATCACGAAGTACGTCGCCTTCTGCATCGCATTGTGCTTGCCCTGCCGGGGATGGTCTTTTCGCCGATAGGTGTAAAAGCGAATCATCTGCCACGCATCACGTGCATCGCCTCGACGCGGCACGAGATCGCGCCACTCGCCGTGCAGGTAGATGAAGCCGAGGTACACCAGCCCCGTCGCCACCAGCACCCACATCATGGCAAAGTGCCAGTGGCGCGCACCGCCCAGCCAGCCTCCGAAGGTGAGCCACGCCGGAATAGGCCGCCCTTCAAACGGATAGCAGCAAAACGTCTCGCCTTTTCGCGCAAACCCCGGATACGCGTTGAAGATGCGCAACCCGCTTCCGACCATGACCGTAAACGCGAGTGCGTTGATCCAATGCGTCCAACGCACGACCCAATGGTGCCGTGGTGCCGTACTCATCGTGACTCTCCAGGCGTTCGCAGTACACCCTCAGTCGCCAACCTAGGCCTCCTATCGCGTAACGGATTGATTCCGGCTTTTCCTCGATGTGCCCCCCCCAGCGGCTTAAGTCGCGCGATCTCCAGCCCGAACCTCTAGCAGGGACGCCCGCTGTGCTCGACGCCGAGCGTAGCCGTCCTACGACCGAAGAACCGTGCTATGTCGCTAGAAACAACCACTCGGATGCTCGCACCATTTCTCGATCGGCTTTCGATCGAGGAACTGGACGCGATTCCCTATGGACTGGTACAGCTGGACTCGGAAGGTATGGTGCTCTCGCTGAACCAAGCCGAGGCCTACGAACTCGGTTGGGCGGGCGAGCGACCTGTCACTCGCGACTACTTCAACGACGTGGCGCCTTCAACATTCGTCGCCGATGTCTTCGGTCGATTCGTCGAGGCCTCTCGTCGCACCAGTTGGACGACATGTTCCGGTTCACATTCTCGCACCTCGCCCTTCCGCGCATGCGTATGTACCACTCGGCGCGTACCGGCACAATCTGGATCTGTACGGCCTATCCCGATGGCTCGGCGCCGGGCATTGGCGCGCCACGATGCGATATCCGGGACCGCC
>JANLVM010000327.1:0-3260 GCA_031364015.1 Gemmatimonadaceae bacterium | reverse complement strand
GCCTTCATACGCCGCACCAGGTCGTCGGTGATGAGCGTGCAGTGTGTGATCTTGGGACGCGCGTTCAAGCGAGGAAACTTCTGCAGGGCGCGCTCGAAGGCGGTGAGATACATGTCGATAGCCACGTCACCGTTGGCATGACAGTTCACCTGGATGCCAGCCCGGTGTACGCGCTCCACCCACGCATCGAGCGTTGGCTGTGTTTCAGTGACGTTGCCTTTGTAATCGGTGCCGGTGTACGGAACACTCATGGCCATGGTGCGCTCGGAGAACGAGCCATCGACGGTGTGTTCCGAGGTGGCACCAAAGCGAATCCAGTCGTCGCCAAAGCCACTCTTGATGCCACTGGTAATCATGCCCTCGAGCACCGTGCCACTGGCCTCGTAGTTGATACGATGCTTGAGATCGCCGCGGGCGCGCACGTCCTGCATGGCGGCCAGGTCGCCGCCTTCGTGATGCACCGTGGTGAGGCCATAGCGCGCGAACTGTTTGGAGATGTGCGCCACGCCGTCGCGCTCGCGTTTCTCATGGTCTGCCGCGGACAACTGCGGGCGCTGACCGGCGGCGCTCAAGAGGTTCATCGCGCGGTCGGTCACGCGACCGGTCAGCTCGCCGTTGGCGTCCTTGTCGAAGGTGCCACCCGCGGGATTCGGAGTGCTCCTGGTGACGTTCGACAACTCGAACGCTTTGCTGTTGTAGAATGCCGTGTGTCCGCCGCGATGACGCACGACGACCGGATGCTCGGTGCTCACCTGATCCAAGTCACGCATGGTGACTTGTCGCTTGTCCTTAAGCTTCGTATCGTCGTGAAAGTAGCCCGACACCCAGGTCCCCGGGGGTGTTTGCTTTGCGCGCTCGCGCAGCTTCTCCACGATGCTCTGGATGGTGACGAACTCGACTTCGAACGGATTTCCCACCAGTACTTCGTACAGCAGCGTGGTCCCACCGGCGTGATTGTGCGTGTCGATAAAACCCGGCACGATCGTCATGCCCTTCGCGTCAATCACCTGCGTGCGCTTGCCTGCCAGCGCTTTCATCTCGGCCGCAGTGCCAATCGCGACGAAGCGACTGTTGCTGACGGCAAACCCCTGAGCGCGCGGAACGGCAGAGTCCATCGTGTAGACCTTCGCATTGATCACCACGAGTTCAGGGTCAACGGCGAGCGTGGCCGGTGACGCAAAGCGCGCGGCGTTGAGCCAGGAGGGCGAGAGCGCGCCGGCGGCGCCGACGACGGTGAGGCCCATGAATTCGCGACGTGAGCGCTGGTCGGTCATCGTGTCTCCAGGAAGGGCATAAGAAGAAAGCAGAGGAAGGAAAAGTGTCAGACGCCCGGTGTGCCACTCGCCAGCCGCTTCACCAACTCATACAGAAATGCCTGTCCTTCGTAGAACGATTGCACCTTGAGTCGCTCGTCGCGCCCGTGGAAACGAATGTCATCACGGTCGTAGAAGAAACCCTGGACGCCGTACGTTGGAATACCGGCCGCGCGCAGGTACATGCCGTCGGTTGCACCCATCACCATCATCGGCACGGCGGTCACACCGGGCCACATACTCGTGGTGAGCGCCCGCACCGCACTCATGACGTCGTCGCGCATCGGCGAGGCTGGCCCCGATCGCGGGTTGCCCTCTACGACCACGTTGACCGCAGTGTCGTTGATGATGCGGCGGAGCGTGTGGGTGACGTAATCGACTTTGTCTTCCGGCAGTACGCGGCAGTTCACCGTGGCCGCGGCAAGCTGCGGCAGCGCGTTCTTGGCGTGACCACCCTCGAGCATTGTGGCGATGCACGTCGTCCGTAGTGTGGCGTTCCATGGTGTCGAACCACGGGCCACTCGGCGCATCGCGCCCGTGTCTCCGGAAACCACCCTGGCGAGATCCGCGCGCACCGCACCCTTCTCGATCGTCGACATGACGCGGAAGTACTCGCGCGTCACGTCGTTGGTTTTAAGCGGGAATGCGAATCTCGACAGTTTGTCGAGCGCGCCCGCGAGGTGGTAGATGGCGTTGTCAGCCACCGGCAGCGAACTATGTCCGCCCTTGTTGCGCACTTCGAGTCGATAGTTGACGACGTACTTCTCGCTCACCTGGATGTTGTTCGAGATGCGCGTCCCTTTCTCCGCCTCGCCCCAGCCGCCTTCGTTAATAGTCAACTCGGCGTCAATAAGCTCGCGCTTGTTCTTAAGCAGCCACTCGACTCCGTTGAAGGGTCCGCCGCCTTCTTCATCGGCCGTAAGCGCGACAATGATGTCCCGGTCGGGTTTGAAGTTCTCACGCTTGTAGCGAATCAGGTTGGCAATCCACACCGCCGCCTGCGCCTTGTCATCACCAGTACCGCGACCGTAGAAGTAGCCGTCCTTCTCGGCGAACGTGAATGGGTCGATGCTCCAGTCCTCGCGCTTCGCTTCAACAACGTCGGTGTGGGCGAGCAGAAGGATCGGCTTGCGTTTGCCGGTCCCGTGGTAGCGAACCACGAGATTCGCCTTGTTGGGCGCGGCGCCGCCCACATAGATGTCGGCGGCTGGGAAACCCGCATCGCGCAGGCGCTTGGCGACCGCCTCGACCAAGGGTGTGGTCGAGCCCGTGGTGTAACCGGTTCTGATCTCGACCATTTCCTTGAAGATCGAGCGGGCGAGCTGGCGCTCGGCCTCCGGAGGTATGATGTTCGGCGCTGGACGCGTCTGGGCGCTGCCGAGCGAGGAAAGAGCGAGCGTACAGGCGAGGGCGCGGAGGGCGAGGCATCGCGACATAAGGCGGTGTGCTGGGTAGTGAGAATCGGTCGGAGCGTACCACGTCATAAACTCCAGCCGTATCGCGTCGAACGCCAGCGTTGGCGACCGAGGTTTTTTATCCACGCCGACGCCGAGCTCCTTTCAAGACACCGCAGGCAGTATCAATGGCATGGGCCCGCTACGCGGCGTAAGTTTGCCTCCCACTCCTTCACCGAAACCCACGTGCGAATCAGCGACATGAACTGGATGCAGGTGGAGGAATACCTGCGGCACGACGACCGCGCCGTGTTGCCTCTGGGCAGCACCGAACAGCACAGCTATCTGCGGCTCACCGTCGACTGTATCCTGCCCGAACGGGTCGCCGTCGATGCCACCGAGCCGCTCGGCATTCCCGTCTTCCCCGTGCTTCCATACGGCGTGACCCCGTACTTCCGCGAGTTCCCCGGTTCGATTTCGCTGAGCGTGGAAACCCATCTGCGCGTCGTGCGCGATATCCTCGATGGGATGGCGCACAGCGGCTTTCGTCGAA
>JANLVM010000280.1:0-3666 GCA_031364015.1 Gemmatimonadaceae bacterium | reverse complement strand
CCTTCCGTGAGATCGAACATGCGCTTGGGATGGTCCAGCCCCTCGATGTCGATCTTCTCGCGGAAGCCGTAGCTGCCCTTGTAGCCGGCGCGCAGCTGCTTGTTGAGCGCCGGCGGCATGGCGTCATACCCGTACAAGTCGATGTCGCTGCCGACCCCGAGGTGCTCCGGACCGATGAGTTTCGCCACGTGATCGAAGTGATCGAGCGCATTCTCAATGGTGGTCGGCTCCTTGTCGCTCACGAACATGCGCACGCCCGTGATTCCCATGACGCCCCCGCTCTTCTTGAGGGCGCGGATCGCCTCGTCGCTCTTGTCGCGCGGATGTCCGTTGGCGAGCACGCGGCAGTTCGAGTGCGTAATCAGCACGGGTTTCTTCGACAACTCGAACGCATCGAGCGTCGTGCGATCGCCGCAATGCGACACGTCGATCGCCATGCCCACCGTGTTCATGCGATCGATGATGGCAACACCGAAGTCGCTGATGCCCTCGTCGCGCCGCTCCGTGGCACCATTCCCGATCAGATTGCGGCTGTTGTACGTGAGCTGCGACACCCGCTGCCCGAGCGCGTGAAAGAAATTCACGTCATCCGGACGGCGGAAGTGCTGGGCGTTTTGCAGGCCAAGTATCACCGCGATCTTCTTCGAGGCCTTCACGCGCGAAAAGTCGTTAACCGAGTCGATGCGCATGAGTCGCTCGTCGCTTCCGGCGATGAACGCATTCCAGCGTGAGAAGAACTCAAGGGCCTGTTCATACGCGTTCGGTCCGCCAAGTCCCACGGCCGGATGGAAGACATTGATGCCCGAATCGAGGAACACCTTGAACTCCGCGTCCGTGAACGTCTCCGGGTTCGCCTCCCACTTCGCCTGGTTGGGGAAGTTGAGCGTGAATACACTGAGCATGTCGATCACCAGCGACCGCTGCATGAGCGCGATCGCCCGTGCCGAGTACTCCGGAGCATTCTGCCCGAAGAGCCGATAGCGGCCGAGGTTGATCATCGGGGCCGCCACGGTGGCGAGGCTCACGGCAGCAGCCTGCACGAGCATGGTGCGGCGGGAGATCGAGTTGGTCTGGTCTTCCATGGGAGTGAGCGCTCAGCGCGCCGGGGCGGTGCGGGTAAACGTGTTGCCGAGGAGTTGCAGCGATGAAATGCGGCCGGTGCCATCCGGCTTGAAGATGATGGTGCCCTCGCCATTCTGACGATTCGCCCACCGCGCGCGGAATGTCTCGTACTGCCAGTGCGTGAGGTCACTCTCGTACGCACGACCAAAGCGGGCATGCAGCGCGTCGCCACTGGCGGTGATGACAGCATCGCCGTAGGTAGGATTCCGATAGGTGCCCGCGTACTGTGCCGCCGGGAGACTCGGCTTCGTGCCCGTCACGCGGCGCGCAACGGTCTGCGCCTGCGCCGCGACCGCTTGCGCGTGTTGAGCGTCGAACATGGCCAGGAGTTCGGCACTCCAATCCCGCTTCTTCGCTCCGGCGGCACCACCGAACCGATCAAACACCTCGTACATGAGCGCATGCCGAAGTTCGACGTGATCGGCGTTGGCCAGCACGTACACCCCAAGATTCTTGTCGGGGATGAGCCCGATAATGGCACTCATGCCATCGATGCTGCCGGTATGCATGACCACGGCGTGCCCATTGTAGTCGTGCACGAACCAGCCGAGCGCGTAGAGGAAGAAATGCGGCTTGGCGAGGCTGAGTGCGGGATACGTATTCGGATCGGCGATGTTCTGCGGCGAGAGCCATTGCTTGAACGTCTGTTCGCTCAGCAGCCGCGTGCCGCTGACCCGCCCGCTGTCGAGTACGAAGCGCATCCATCGGGCCATGTCATTCACACTCGACCAAACCGAGCCCGCAGGTGCAACGGGATCGACCGCGCGATTCCGGATCACGCGCAACGTATCGTTGATCTCACCGTGCGGACTGGCGACGTTAGGTTGTCCCTCGATGGCGGCGAGCCGCGTGACGGTGCCCTTCATCCCGAGAGGTGCGAGGATCCGAGACTCGAGGAACACGTCCCAGCTCATGCCCGACACGGCGCGGACGATGTCGCCTGCGAGCGCGTACATGATGTTCTGGTAGACAAACCCCGATCGAAACGAGTACGCGAGCGGCACGGTCGCCATGCGCGTGAAGATCTCCTCGGCGCTGTATTCAGCTCCCGACCAGAGGAGGTCGGCGTTGCCGAGCCCCGTGCGGTGCGTGAGGATGTCTCGCACGGTGAGCTCACGCGTGACGTACGGGTCGGAGAGCCGAAAACCGGGCAGATACTCTATGACGGGTGCATCCCAGCGCACCTTGCCCTCGTCGACGAGCATGCCGAGGGCGAGTACGGTCATCGCCTTGGTGGTAGAGCCGATGGCGAAGCGGGTGTCGGCGTTTATCGCGTCGGGTTTGCCAATCTCCCGCACGCCGTAGCCCTTGGCGAGGAGCACGGTGTCGTTGCGCACGACGGCAATGGCCAGGCCGGGGGTCTTCCAGACCTTCATGGCCTTCGCGACATCGGCATCGAACTGGGAGACCGCAGGGGGCTGTGCGTGAACAGCGGGGGCGGTCAGGGCCACCGCGCCCGCAAGAAGGGCGACGCGGCCGACAGCGGAGAGTCGTTGAGGCATGGGCTGGACCTTGTATACAGAATTGAACACCGTTAGGGCGCCAACGTACGACAGAGGAATGACGGGGGCAAGACACCGGCTCGACGGCTACCAGCTCCCGAGCTCGCCGTGCGTGCCGATCACGCGGGACAGACGCCGCGCGGCGTTGCGCCAGTTGTTCTCCACCGCCTGCTGCGCAGCGTCCGGTTCGCCAGCTTCGATGCTTCGATTGATCACCTCATGCTCGGCCACCGAGGTGGAGATCTCGGTGGCCAGACTGTTCACATAAAGGCGCGCATAGCGCTCAGCCTGCGGCGTGATCGCATCGTGGAGTGCCAGCAGCCGAGGCCCAGCGCCCGGTTCGACGTATGCGCGATGAAACGCGGAGTCGAGGTCGAACAGTCGCGGCGGATCGGCCGGCGTTGCCCGGCCCACCGAAGCCAGGTCAGCGTTGAGCGCGCGCAGGCGCGTCACGATTTGCGCCCGCTCGGTGGCCGGAAGCTCGGCGACCGCACGCGCCGCGAGCCCCTCCAGCTGACCGATGATCTGGAACAGCTCCATTGCGTCGCTCTGCGTGAGCGGTGCCACCGCCAGACGACGCTCCTTCGTTCGATCAAGCGCGGTGACGTAGCCTTCCTGTTGCAAGCGGTGCAGTGCGCTGCGCGTGGGGGTGCGACTCAGCCCCAGCCGATCGGCAATATCGCTCTCGATGATGCGACTGCCGGGCGCGAGGCGACCGTGCACGATGAGTTCGCGCAGCTGGTCGTACGCACGGTTCACACTCTCACCACGTGCGCCTGCCCCGTTGCCGGGCGCAGACGATGCATTGCTTTTAGGATCGACTGCCATGTGGCAATCTATCAGGTTCAGAAAATGTCTCGTGCCGGTCAGCGCAGTCGCCTCACCAGCCACTCCACCAGACTGCCCACGACCTCCGGCTCCAGGCGCGGATTCACCAGTTTCGAGTAATTGCCGGGGAAGCCCACCTTGTCATACACGAAGAGATGATTCATCTCGGGGAACACCTTGCTGGTGACGTCTTTGTTGCCAGCGGCTCGGAATG
>JANLVM010000266.1:0-2375 GCA_031364015.1 Gemmatimonadaceae bacterium | reverse complement strand
GACGCGATGCCGCGTGGTTGGCGAGCCGAGGGACGTGGCCGTCGGAAGTGAGTGTTCAATCAAAGTTTCCGGGACACGTGATGCGTCGCGATGATCCGTTGGACAGTGAGTGGGCGACTGCGGTTGGGCCGATCGCCGAGTTGCGCGAGCTCTTCGCCAGTGTGGCGTTGTCGATCTGCGCGAGTGACGCTGCGGCACGGGTGGGGCATCCGCGATGCGGCCGCTCTTGGCGCGTGGCTGGTGGCCCGCCGCATGCCGCCGTTTCGCGTCCTGCGTGACTGGTATTATGTGGTGCGGTTGGTGGAGCTCTCGCACACCGATTCGCTCTGTCGCTGGGCGCTTAGTGGTGGCAACGCCCCCGAGGTGTACTACCGGTTCGTGGAACGTGTGACGGGTGAATCGTGGAGCACGGTTCGGGCGCGCGGAGTGGCGTTTGCCAGGCAGCGCGCGCTTGATGTGTGGCGGCCATATCGTGAAGTAGACTGGACCGCCGACTAACCAGTCGGCGTCGGCGGTGGCGAAAATATGACTTTCTCAAGTCATAGAGAATCGCGACCGTTGGTGCTAGCGTATGGGGCGAACGGTTCTTTCACATCACGCCGTCACAGTCATCGCACGCAAGTTCGTATCGCTCGGCATTGGTATGGTACGCGTACGGATTCACCACGTCACCGCTAGTCCTGAGGAAAGGAGGCTGCCAGTGCAATCACCTCGCGAGGCGCAACCACGCTCATCGAGAGCGGCTCAACCTAAGTATCTAATTTCTACCGTACTGGCGGTTCTCGTTACCGGGTGTTTCGGGGAGGAAGGGGTGAACGCCCCACCCAAACGGCTCACGCCAGAATTTGTTACGGGAGCAGCAGCAGCAGCGCTTCAATCAAATGGACGCTTTGCCTTCGACGTCTCCGTGGTGCGGCCCCCCGGTCAGATCGCCGAAGATCAAGCGAAGGCTATTGCGGGGCGCTTTGTTCGTGAGATGGCTCCGTATCTCCTCGCACTCTGGAGTACAGACCACGGCGCAGCCATCGAACCCACAAGCCTCAAAGCCTGTGATCGCGCGCTGTATGCTGCGAGCGCATATGAGGCGCTCACGGGCGACTACTCTGAGATCACGCAGAGGACGTGGGGGCCGCAATGGGTGGTACCGATGTGTGGATCAGAAGGCCAGCCACAGGTTGTGGTGAGCTTCTCTTCGCAGGCAGTAGAACTGGCCAGTGTTCCACCCTCATCACCCGCCCCTTGGGAGCGAGCAAGCATTGCCTCATTTGGCATTCCGCGATCCGCATCGCGGTGGATGTACAATCCGGAGCAGGCGACCGCCTACGCCTTTGCGCAGACCGGTCGTCGGATTCGTAGTGTACCACAACTCGTGGCTCCACTGCGTCCGGAATCGCCAACGTTAGTGCGCTGGCGCGTAGACTTGGAAGGCCCCGTATCTGTCACTGGTCGCGAAAGCGCAATCACACGTCAAAGAACAACCTTGTTGGTTGGCTTTGGAGTGCAGTTCTCCGAATCGGGTCTCCTTGATCTGAATCCCCAAGCGATCAGGACGACGGCAACGTGGACTGACCCCGTGACCAAGAGCGAAGTGCGCGCGGTACCATCTCCCCTCTCTCCCGCTGGTGTGGAAGTCGTACGGAGGGTCACGCCATGAAGCGCTCGACTTCTGCCACTACGTTTCTACTCTTGCTGACACTTAACGCATGCATGAGCGACAGCATCTTTTCCTACCCACAGGGCGGGGGGGGGTGAGAATAGTCCCAGCTTCTGCGGTGTTGGTGCTGCCAACTCTGCTTGGACGAACGCGGGCCTTACCGGCGATGTCAGCAATCCGAACCCTTGTCCGTACAAGGTCGTCGTCGTCAATCAGAACATACCCTTTACCGGTACGGTGTCTGGACCGAAATCCACGAACAGCAATGCTGGTTCCGGAGAATTCGGCCCTATTCGTTCGCTACTGGATCAGTTTACCGTTGTTTCAAGCTTCGGCGCGTACTGGGTGCAACATCCGAATGTATCCACCAACTACATCATGTACTTCAGTTCGAACTACATGGCGGGCCATTTCCCAGCTGGTGGGCCTGGCCCTTGGGCCATCGACAGCGGTCCTGTCCGTGTCATCGGTGCAACTACCGGCCATCCTGTAGCATGGGTCAGAGCCGTAAGGGCGACTGACTGGAAGCCGACCGACGGCAGCGCTTCGTGTACGTCGTCACGCGACGTGCACGTCAGCGCGCTGTTCGGCACCGTGACGTTCCACGCGACGGCGGCGTGACGTCGCATCAAGACCACGGCGGCGATGCGCCAACTACTTTCAGAACCGACGGAATTCGCGCTGCATCTGTGTGATGAGCGACGCATCCAGGTCGACCGCG